>CAYZGJ010000023.1:17388-17674 GCA_964478005.1 uncultured Candidatus Peribacteria bacterium | reverse complement strand
GGGACGAAGCCATGAGTTTCATCGACCTGCGCCTCGCGCTCAAGAACTACGATGATGCTACCCTGATGCGCGAGGCGGAGGGATGGTACCGCCGCACGGGCACTCCCGGTCAGTATCCGACATACGGCAGCCAATCCGTCCGCGACGATACCGCCGCCGGCCGCATCTTCAACGGCATCATGCAGCAGGCGACAGTCAAGCACGGCGTGGAACTGCGCCTGGTCCTCTGCATCGCGGAGCGCGTGATCGGCGTTCTCGTCGTCGTCGGCTTCGTCAATCTGACTCC
>CAYZGJ010000023.1:0-17378 GCA_964478005.1 uncultured Candidatus Peribacteria bacterium | reverse complement strand
CGCTCTACGCTCTTGCGAAAAAGAGCGATTTTGATGGGTTCTTTGCTGCAATGAAACAGCAATTCATCGACGGAGGTCGGGGGGAACTATTTGTACAACAGTCCCTGTACACTGCGGAAACCACACGCATTCTCTCTGTAGCGACGGACAAATCGGCGTACACCGACGCGGACTCCACCCTGCGCGTCACCTTCGATCTCTCCGGTACAAACCCCACTTTCAGTCAGTGGAATGTGTACCTTGCCGACATGGATGGTAACGCACTGCCCGGGGTGCCGGCGCTGCTGCCGCAGAACGCCACCGGCTCCCTCTCCGCCACCATTCCCCTCTCCCGCATTCCGGAGGTCCTGTCCCAGAGCTTCGAGCAACGCACCTTCACTCTGCGCCTGGCGGTCTGGAAAAACGCGGACGACACGGCGGGCCTCCCGGGCGACCGCATCAGCGATCCGTTTACGATCACGATGCATCCACGGTCGAGTGGGGGTGGGGGGGAGATTGACGACAATACCCTGAAACATCTCTCGGATGATCCGGTGGAGAATGCGGTGCTGAATGAGGTGTCAAAGAACTTTCCGCTCGAAGGTGACCCGGCGAAGTGGCGGTGGGTAATCGCTTCGGCATTTCACACGGGCAATGACTTCCATGCAGCAGACCTCAACCTCGGTGCAGGAGATGACGATTACGGAAAAGAAATCAGAGCGGTGGCAGATGGAGTTATCGGGCCGATTGGGCTGGACTTTGGCTCCGTGCGCATCCTGCATCGTACCCAAATCAACGGACAGGAAACGCACTGGCAGAGTATCATGCTGCATATGCCCATCTATGCGACATCGAGAACGGCATCGAATGGCAAGCCCATATATGAAGTGCGCAATAGAGATGGAAGTGTCACAAATGAATTATACGAAGGAATGGTGCTGAATGCAGGACAATCCTACGGGGTCGTAGCCGGAAGAGGATTACTGAACGATGGCAGTCGAAGCGATACGGCATTCAGTCCCCATGCGCATCAGGAAATTGAAATCGATGGAAGGACTACCGACTTGCGCACCACTCTCGCAGCATGGGGCATTATGAATGTCACAGCCTCTGACGGACATGCATTCGTCGAACGTCCAGTGCATTGGGATGCTGCGATTGGCATGTGGATGAATGATGAATTCAACATTGCGCTCGATCGCTCGACACAAACGGGGGCAGGTAATGCAGATGCGAACTGGGTTGCGTGGCACCAAGATCCGGCACAGCGGCAAACGGTTATTTGGAAAAAGATTCGTGCTGTCGGAGAAAGCGAAGCAAAGAATAGATGGGTTCGCTCCGACAATGAAACTCAAGAATGGAATGGCCAGGAATGGATCCAACTTACCCACGCATCATAATGAACAGATTTCTGATAATGATTGGCTTGGCTTTGCTTGCTGGATGCTCATCCACTGCAATCCCTCTCACCCCTTCCACACAATGTGATGAAGCAATGCAATACTGCATTGATTTTGGTAATTCAATGAATTTTCGCCAATGGACAAATGACTGGAGTGATTGGCTTGGCAGAGACACAAAACACACGATATCGAATGGTATAAACCCTGAAGATGCAGACTATCTACTGGCAGACTTTTATGAAACAGAATCCTGCTCTCCCATTGCAACCGGCGCATCCTCAATGCAGCCATCGCAAAATACAAATGGGATAACCATATGGGGGCGAGTGGACGCCTATGATTCCTATCAACCCAGTTTCCCCGAAGAGGAAACTCCCTTCTGTCGCCCTCCGATCCTAGAGTGGGACGGCGATATGGAAACAGGAATAGAACGCATCAGCAACTACGCCGCCTACGCCCTCTGCTCCGAGAAAGACGGCAAGCGCGTCCTCATTTGCATCTCGCAAATGACCGACAACCTGCAGCTGGCGGAGGGGATTTTCAGGACGTTTCGGTGGACGAAGTGAAGAAGGAGGTATGATCAAGCCACATGTGATCTGAAAAACAATCTTTACATATGTGAACGAGGCGAAAATACTGGGGCACCATGATTGATACCACAACAACGACCCACCAATCCCTCAGCCACGAACATTTCATTTTGGATGCGGAGCTGGAGGACCATCTGGATTTTCAACAGAGGGCACCCATCACCGAAGCGCTTGCCCGCGATCTTCTGGCCGGTCTGCAGATGGAAGAATTGGGGCCGCTGCAAATCTACGACGCAACCGATGACCTCTTTCCTGGCTGGTCTTTTATTCAGCCAATAACAACGAGTCATATCAGCGGACATTACTTTGAGGAGAAGAGCGGCACGTCGCACATACATATGGACATTTACAGCTGCGCACATTTCGACTGGAAAGCCGTCGTTGCTATCCTGCAGAAGCACCTCCCCTTCTCCCGATGGTCCGCCAACTTCATCGTGCGCACCATCGGTGTGATGAGTCGGGAGGTGGTGGAGATACATGGGAGAGGATTGGAAAGCAGTCATCAAAAAAAGAAAGTGCAACTGCAACTTGCCTAGAGGACCGAATGATAATTTGTTCACCATGCAAGTAATACAAGTGAAGCAAATGCAAATCCAAGCCCAATGTAATGCCTCAAAAAGAGATCATCATTGAAATAGAATATGCCCACTGACACCGTTCCGATTAGAAGGAATACATTCACTAATCCGGTCACAATAGAGAGACTCAAATTTCTGTTCATGTATCCAAAAAACCAATAGCCTACGGGGGCCAGAGGTACCATAAGCAAGAATGCCCACAAACTTCCGTGCTTCCCCCATTTTGCACTGAGTGAATCGCAAAGGATGAAAATCGATGCAACAAAAAGTGCCAAAAGAACTCGGCCCACCATAGTTAATACCGAATCCCAAAATGACGAGGATGCAAACAATTTGCTGAAATAATTCATGAATGAATTTTACTTCTGAATGCGCAAATTGCGGATTGGCAGCAAGAGAGAGAAGTGCTATAATACTTATCGTGAAAACAAAAAATAAATTTCAGTGGCTCGATCTCAGCAGCTACATCCCGCTTGTCATTTCAGCAATTGCAGCTGTTGTGGTGGTAGCTATTGTCTACAGCCAAACTCGGCAAATATTAGAGAATCGATTGAAAGAGAGGCTAATCTCCATTGTTTCTACTGCCGCCCTCCAATTTAATGGCGATCGTATTGCATCCATTCGGGACGAAGAGGCTCGAAATACTCAGGCATTTAAAGAAGTCATTGAAAAGATGAGAAAGATTAGAGATGCAAACGAGAACCTTCGATACATTTATATTTGGCGGAAAACAGATCAACCCAATATTCTTCAATTTGTTGCAGATGCAGAGATGCTTAACCCTATTGATATTGATGGAAATGGAGTTATAGAAGATGAAGAAGTTCCCCCTGGCATCGGTGAAGATTATGACATCACTGACACTCCTGAAGTGTATGACGCTTTTGAGACGCCACAGACTACTCGTGAATTCATTGTCGATCGATGGGGTGCATTCGCTTCCGGCTGGGCACCCATTCGTGATAGTAACAACAATGTTGTAGCCGTGTTAGGTATCGATGTATTAATTGAGGATTTCACAAAGATAGTAAGTGCCACTCTTATACCATTTGTGTTGCTAGCAGGTTTCCTCCTGATACTACTAAGTATACAGACCCTCTTCTTGGTAAGGATTTGGAAGAGTAGAGTGAGCATTATTCAAGAACTAGACAGACAAAAAGATGAGCTGCTCAGTCTTGTCAGTCATCAGTTGGCCACTCCAATTTCTTCTCTGAAGTGGTATTTGGAAATGATGAAAGACGGAGATTTGGGCAAGTTAACGGAAGAACAGAAAAAACATGTGCAAACCATGCAGGATATTGGAGATAATCTATCTGAATTGGTAAATATGATTCTCGATGTATCCCGGATCCAGTTAGGAAGAATGCAAGTTGAAAAACAAGAACTAAACCTTCAGGAATTTATTGACACTGTCATAAAAGAAATTGAGCCTAAAATTAGCGAAAAGAAATTACACTTTACAAAGAAGCTGCCAAACCATTGGCCTATAGCCAAATTAGATCGTAAATACACACATATGGTTCTTCAAAATCTTCTTACGAATGCAGTGAAATATACTCCTGAAGAAGGGGCCATTGAATTACTCATTGAGATCCACAATGGCATATTGCATTGTGAAGTTAAAGATGGCGGTTGCGGTATTCCCGATGAGGACAAGATAAAGATTTTTGGACGCATGTATCGCGCAAGTAATGTGCGAAACGCAGTAGAAGGCAATGGCTTCGGCCTCTTCATCTCCAAGGGGGCTGTGGAAGCACAGGGTGGAAAAATCTGGTTCGAAAGTGAAGTTGGCAGGGGATCGAAGTTTTCCTTTGAACTACCATTAAAATAGAACAATCGGACAGAATAATCGTATGAGCAACTCGTAGTTCATGATGATGATTGTTGTGGGCAATGCATAATGGCATTCTTTGTGGGATGCAAACGAATGTCGATCAGGTATCTGCTGGAACAATCCCGCTCAGTTCTTGGTCTGAGTGGGATCCGCATAGATATTTACAAACGTATTTCAAATCACTGGGACCGGATTCTTACTACTCCATGCGTTTTTTTGCGAAAGAATTGCAGCGATATGCCGGAAGAGAATTTGAGCGGGCACTCGATTTTGGGGCGGGACCAACTATTCTTGGTTCCATTTTGGCAGCACCCTATGTCCGGGAAATGCATATCGCCGACTACCTTGAACAAAATTTTGAAGAAATCCACAAATGGATTATGAATGAACAAGATGCATTTAATTGGGATGAAATCATCCGTCTCGTATTAAAAGCTGAGGGAAAACAGCCTTCCCCCCTTAATCTGAGTATCAGAAGACTCACTATAAAAAAGACAGTTTCGAAGGTTATCCATTGTGACGCCTCATTAGAAAATCCGCTGCATAGTTCAGGGACATCCTATCCATTGGTCCTCACATTGTTCTGCCCAGATTCGGCTACTTCTTCAAAAGAAATTTGGCAACAGTACATGAGAAATATTTCGAATCTGGTAGGAAGCAACGGGGTTCTCATGCTCGCGGCTTTACGTAAGAGTAGGCAATACAAATGCGGGAATGCACTATTCCCATCTGCAAACATTGACGAATATGATCTTTCGTCTTGTCTGCAGGAGAATGGCTATTCCACCGATAGCACAGTGATAGAAGTATTTGAAACTCCAGAATGTGCAGTAGATGGCTTTGAAAGTATCATGTGCGCAAGTGCAGTAAAAAATATTATGTGAAGATTGGCTGCTACTTTGATCCTCGCAACAACGGTATATTCGCGAGTATCTTAAATGTTTTTGACTGAGTGATAAGAGAACCAAAGAACAAGAGTGTAAAAATAACGAAAGGTGCAAAGGTACGCTTACGCAAGTCATAGATGTCTTGTGCATCCACATCTACAGCTAACAATCCTGCGATTTGCCCATTTTCTCTCTTGATAGGGGCATAGCCGGAAAGTATGGTTCCCCATTTATCTGTGTAAGGCCGATCTGTGGCTATGGGCAGAAGATACTCCCTTTCTCGCAATTCACGAATATGTGAAATATCATATGGTAACCCTGGATATCCAAATTCATCAGAAGAATCAATAATCCCATCTTTGTTAGTATCGCCTATACTATTAAAATCCATACCAAATGCATCCGCATCTGCAATGAATTCAAATGTTGTAGTACCTTCAAAAGGTCTGATTAAGTATACATACATTATCTCCATATTTTGTGTTCGAATGTTGTAAAGCCTTTCCACTATTGATGTATACTCAGCTTTTTGAATGTCCTTCCGCGTATGCAACTGATCTAGTTCCTGGGGAGTAAACTGCATCGCAGCAGTAATGGCGATGGATGTAATTCGCTCTTGAATCCCTTTGATACTCATTCTTACATCGTAAAGGTAGAGAGCGGTGGTTAAGGCGATGGCAATTACTGCAGCGATGCTGACGAACACCGTCGCTTTTCGAAATTCAAATCGTTCAATATTTTTTTCTGCCATATTCACTCCATTACTATTGTATAAGGAATAATGACCCATCCCTACTGATATCATTAAGATGATGTAAATAAGCAATGGTGCAAATATTCTTAAATGCAAAGCACGAATTCCTTTTGCATCCAAATCCACTGCAAACAGAGCTACCGTATTCCCTTGTTCATCCCTAATTGGTGCAGATCCCGAAATCCATGTCCCCCACTGATCCGTCACCGGCGCAATATCAGCGGTCGGGCGTATGAATGCGTCCCTAATGTCCTGCTGTGAAATATCATACAATTCTCCAGGCATGATGATGTGATCTGCCCCCGTGACAATGCCATCTCCGTTCAAATCCTGCGCAACATCCGGATAAAGAGCATCAGCATCCGCCACGAAGGCCCAGTACTGCGGATTGTCTGTGGCGCGCATGATATAGGCGTAGCGAATGACTCCGGCATTTTGATTGCGGATTAGGTTGAGCTGCCGGACTAACTGTTCGTAGGCAGGCTTGCGGATATCGGATGGCACGTGCACCTCTTGAATATCCACTGCATCAAACTGCAAGGCAGCATTGGCCGCGATAGACATAGCACGCTCCCTCTTGTGTTCGATGGCCTGCCGGACATCGTACAGGTACAATGAGACACTTAGAGCTATCGCACCCAACCCCACCGTCACTGCGAGAACCGAAAAGCGGCGCAGCCGCATCCGTGAAAGCAATTCCTCTGCGAGCGTCCGGTGGAACGCAATCAATCGTACAACGAGGAGTACAAGGAGAAAACCGAAAAAGGATAATACATTCGGAAGGAGCACCAATCCCTCTCCCATAACAGTATCCATCGCCACATCGATGCCGATAATCCCCGCCGTGTTGCCATGAATGTCTTTGATAGGAGCCAGCCCGGAAATCAGATATCCCCACTGATCCACGAACGGATCCTGCGCGACGGGCTTCTCCAGCACAACATGAAACGGCTCATCATTGGTCGAGAACATATCGTACGTTTCATACTTCAAGCCCGGATAGGTCGGAATTTCCTCGGGTTCAATGACCCCGTCACCATTGCGATCGGTCTCCTGCCAGGGATCCATCGCATCAGCATCTGCAATAAATTCCCAAATCGTCCCCTCACTCGGCCGCATCAAATACGCGTACTTCACGCCGGGGTTCTGATCGCGGATGAGGTTGAGTTGCGTCACCAGCTTCGCGTACTGCGGCTTTTGCGCATCCTGGAGCGTGTGGATGGCGTTGAGATCATCCACGTCAAAGAGCGGTGCCGCCGTCGCGGCGATGCTGCGGATGCGTTCCTGCATCAGAGCGGTGCGCTCTCCCAGATCCCGCCGGTACAGGCCGTAGGTCAGCAGGGCGGCGCATGCACCGAAGAAGAGGAAGCTCAGCAAGCTGCTCCTCCCCCAGAAGAACCGCTTCAGATGTTGCCACAGTTCCTGCCGGGACGGCCCTACATCGATAATCTCCTCCCGCACATACGGCGCCCTCGCCCCCTTCTCCCCCTCCGGCCCCGGCTGCTGCTGAACCTGGCGGTTCCAGATGCGCTCGAAGAAGATGCGCTCGTCCTGCGCGAGCTCGGGGTAGCGGATGAAGCAGGCGCGCGCGTCCTCCAGCTGGAAGCACGCCAGCGTGTCGCCGATGGTGATCTTCTCGAAGGGAAAGGGGAAATCCCGACGGTCGGCCAGCACCGTCTTGCGGTACTCGAAGGGATCGCGGGAGCGGAAGCGTCGGCCCTCGGGGGTGTCGTTGGTGATGACACGGGCGAAGATGCCCCTCCGCCGGCGCTCACGCGCGTACTCGTCCCAGAAGGACGGGGGGAAGCCGGGTACCTCCCCCCACACGGGCCCGTACTGGATGAGATCGTTGCCGCGCTCCAGCATGTGTAAATAGGCGCGCTGGACGGCATCGCTCCCCTCGAAGAATTCCATCTCCGGCCGCTTGCGGACGCTCACGGTCAGCGAACGGACGAAGGACTCGAAGTTCTGATGGCGGCGCACCAGCATCTCCTGCTTCAGCGCCACGTCCTCCTGCATCCAGTCGACGATGGTCTGCAGCGACGTCAGCGCATAGCGCGGGGTGTTATTGATCACCTCCCGGGTGATGAGCCCTTTCTTCAGCAGTTTCTTCACCGCCTGGTCGAGGACACCCGTGCTCTTGCCGCTCTTCGCCGAGAGCTCCCGCAGCGTCAGCGCACTGCCCTCCAGCAGGGTGCGGATCACGACGATCTCCGTGCCGGAGAACCCGGCCTCCTGCAGGTACGAGGCGATGCTGGACGGGAGGGGGGAGTCCACTGGATTGCATAGTCTACCGTGCGGACCGCCCGCGCGCACAATCTCCTTTTGGCCAATCCTTCTTTTTGGCTTCGTACAAGCAAAATCGGGCGTTCTGTGGGCCCGTGGAACGCCCCGGGTGGAAGAGGGTTGTTACATCGAGTTGACACACTCTTTTCTCCGGCGTAGAGTGGGCGGCACATGAACGTCTGTGCGCGTACGCATCGGCATCCGCATATGGTCCCCGTAGGGATCAGGTCTGCCGGTGCCCTCGCAGAGCGCTAATCAAACGCAGTACGGGGAAACCAAAGCAGCCTGCCCTACGGGGAAGGAAGTCCTTTTTGTTTGTACTCCCCCTCTATCCATGCCTACCAATCTCTTATCGACTGAGCAATCAATGGTAAAACCTACTTGGACTGCAACAGCTCCAAATACTTGTAATACTGGTCAATCTTGTCTGAAGAACAAGCGCATTTCAAAAGAAACACAAACACTGCTAAATCAAGTGGTGCAATCGATACCTAGAGAGAACCGAGATTACTATGGAGTGGTTGAGTCCATTTACAATGACTCTCCTGCGCTCCGAACGGAGATAGAAGGCAAGATTGCAGGAAAAACTGAGATGCCTATGGGCAAACAAGATGCTGAAGGCATCCAATCGTTTCTGGACGCCATAAAAGGCGATGCTCCTTCACTGCTGCCTTACGCATGTACGCTCGCAAACAATGCACGACAACCAGTCGGGCGTATGAGAAGACGGAAAATATCGCCAGGAGTTTCCCCGCTCATGCCACCACTGCCACTCCTCCTGCAGCGGCAAATTGACAGCGGGTCCATCGCTCAGGCAGTCAATTACAACGCCCCCCGAGGATCCCCATCTGCTCTTGATGCAATTGCAAAATTGGAAGGCGTGCTCGCTGGCGATGCGGATACTTTCTGCGCGGAAGATGTATGTATTGTTGATGGAGGAGGAACGAATGGCATATTCACAATACTGAAGTTTCTTGGAGAAGAATATCCCGATGGCGAACTTGTGCTTGTCGGGCCCAATTACTTCCTTTTTCAAAGCAAGAGAGCACAACAGTATGGACTAACCTCACGGATGGTATGTGCGGAGGAAGCAAAAAGCTCCTCCTCAACAGTGCGTTTTTTGCCGACGGTAAATGAGTTAGAAAACGCTCTCTCCCCTGCAACATGCTGTCTCATCCTGACGCAACCCAATAATCCAACAGGTGAGTTCTATGACCGGCAAGAACTCGGCGACATTCTGCAGCTTGCCGCAGACAGAAATATTCGGATCATCGACGACGCGGCATTTGAGGAACTCGTCTTCACCGAGCAAGAGAGCAACTTCCCCCGCATTACATCTGTCGCAAGAGAAAAAGGGCTTCTTGATCGCATCATAACGATCAAATCATTCTCAAAGGGGAAAAATTTCCCCGCGAGTAGAATCGGCTATGTTCTGACCAAATATGCAAAATTCAAAGAATTCCAAAACCGCGATGTCGTCATACAGAGAGATTCACCTTCTCTTCTGAACACCAATGTCATCCGTCTGGATAGTGCATTCCGAATTGCACAACTCATTGCATGTTCCGGCAACAACGAACTCTCAAATGACTCAATCGAAGAGGGTGTGGATACTGCAGCAAAGATGATACCATTGGATGGTGTGGATGTGCCTCTCACCGAGAGAACGGCACGTGTTTATTGTGAGCAGTCACTTGCATCACGCCGGCGATACGAAAAACTCTTCCGAACGGTCGCTGCCAATCCGCTGTTCGATGCAGTGGCAAACGCACGGTCAGGATTCAATGCATTTGTGCGTATTGCTCAATACCCCGCCGATGTACGACTTCTTGATACTGCAATCAATGGCTTTCTAATGGATGGCTTGGAAACACAAATGGCTCCGAATTTCGGCGGAAGCGAAGATGACTGGCGTGAATATGGCGCTTGGATGCGGGTCACCTGCAGCACGGAATCTGACTATCTCTTGGATGGACTTGATCGATTTTCTCAACTGATGGATCGAGTGCGTGCATCCCGCAATGCATTCACGAAAACGAATATTCTATTCTAATTCATTTCTCCTCATATCATGCGTACCAACACTCTTCTCGTTCGTGCCGGTCAGGATCCCGACCCTCTCACCGGCGCTGTCGTGCCACCCCCCTGTCTTACATCCACGTTTTTCCAACGTGATCCTGGCAATGCCCCTTATGAGTATTCACGAACTGATAACCCTTCCTATCGCGCGCTCGAACAGGCCCTGACCGGCATTGAAGCAGGTGCAACGGATGCCGTAGTATTCAGCAGTGGCACAGCCGCCATCCACGCTGTGATTCACCTCCTCAAACAAGGGGATCACATTCTGTGTGACAATAATACGTATTCCGGTACTCGTCGCATTTTCGAACAATGCTACCGGCAGTTTGGCATACGCATTACTTTTTGTGATGCAACCGATGATCGCTCTTTTGAGAACGCCATCGAACGAGAAACAAAATTGCTCTGGGTGGAATGTCCATCCAATCCACTGCTCAAGATTTGCGACATTCAAAGAGTTGCGAAAATGGCCAACAAACGTGGAATTTTCTTTTGCGTGGACGGAACATTCGCCACACCGCTTCTACAATCACCTCTTACGCTCGGTGCATCGCTGGTCCTCTACTCAACTACCAAGTATATCGCCGGTCACTCGGACGTCATCGGAGGCGCCATCACAACGAACTCTGCCACCCTATCCAAGGCGCTGCGATGGAAGCGAAATGCGCTGGGCCTCAATCCATCTCCCTTCGACTGCTGGCTCGTACAACGCGGCCTAAAAACTCTTGATGTGCGCATGCGCAGGCATGAGGAAAATGCTCTCTGTATTGCAAAATGGCTGCAAGATCTTCCTATGGTTGAAAGAGTGTTGTACCCCCTACTGGAAACGCACCCCCAGTACCTGTTGGCATCCCAACAACTGCGTGGTGGCAGCGGCATCGTGTCTGCGATTTTCAACCTTAGTCGGGAGCAGCTCACGAGCTTTGTGAAGCAATTGCGATTATGGATCCTTGCCGAAAGCTTGGGAGGGGTGGAATCACTCATCGATTACCCTCTGCTTATGACACAATCGGGCCTCACGGACGAACAGCGCAGTCAGTCGAATCTCCCGAACGGTCTCCTGCGTTTTTCAGTCGGTATTGAAGATGCTGAAGATTTGATAGCAGATATCCGACAAGCACTTTCATTTGTATATCCGTGATCTTCTCCTCCCCACCCCCCATAGATTACCCTCCCACCATTCCCCACAGAAAGATCACCGTGACAAAAGCCCCCTCGCGCCGGCAAGGGGGCTTTTTCCGATTCACCCACGGGGATAGTGCGCATGCACGAAGTCGATGTCTTTGTCTCCTCTGCCGGACAGATTTACGAGGATGACCGAACCCGGCTCCCGCGCCGCGAGCGTTTTGCAGAACGCGATGGCATGGGCGCTCTCGAGAGCGGGAATGATTCCTTCGATGCGCGACAAATCGTAGAAGGCATCGATGCACTCTTCGTCCGTGACGACCTCGCACCGCAGGCGTTTGCTGTCGTGCAGAAAGCTGTGCTGCGGACCGACGCCGGGGTAATCCAGACCGGAAGCGATGGAATGGACCGGCGCAGGTTCGCCCCGATCATCCTGCAGGAGGTAGGTGTGCATGCCGTGAATCGTGCCGGGGGAACCGTAGCGCAGCGTGGCGGCGTGCTCCCCCAGCTTCGTTCCTCTGCCGCCCGGCTCCACGGCGTAGACCGCAATGGCCTCGTCTTCCAGAAACGCAGAGAAAAGTCCGATGGCATTGCTGCCGCCGCCCACGCAGGCCACCAGACTGTCCGGTAGCCGTCCGGTCTGCTCCTGCATCTGTGCGCGTGCTTCCTCGCCGACGATCCGCTGGAAGTCGCGCACGATGGCGGGGAAGGGATGAGGGCCGACCACGGAACCGATGGCGAAGAACAGATGCTCCGGATCACTCATGTACGCCTCCAGTGCCGCATCGACCGCCGCCTTGAGCGTACGGCCGCCGGAGGTCACGGGCACCACCCGCGCACCCAGCAACTGCATCCGCAGGACATTGGGCGCCTGCTTCTCGATATCGACGGTGCCCATGTACACGTCACAAGGCATGCCGAGCACGGCAGCCGCCGTCGCAAGCGCAACGCCGTGCTGTCCCGCACCCGTCTCCGCCAGCACTTTCTTCTTCCCCATGCGTTTCGCGAGGAGCACCTCGCCGATGCAGTGATTGATCTTGTGCGCGCCCGTGTGATTCAGGTCTTCACGCTTGATAAAGATCTCCGCGCCGTAGCGTTCACTCAATCCTTTGGCATGATAGACGGGTGAGGGCCTGCCGATGTAGTCACGGTGAAAGCGTTTGAGTTCCTGCCGGAATGCAGGCATGTCTTTGAGTTGTTCGTACGCCGTTTCGATTTGATTGAAAATGGGTTTGAGCGCATCGGGGATGAACTGCCCGCCGTAGGAACCGAAGAAGCCGCCGGTGGGGATGATGTCGTACTGTGGCATGGGAGAAAGTGAAAGCAAATAAAAATAACACCCCGCCGACCGGCAAGGTGTGAGAGCATCAGAAGAGACGTTCACCAGCCGTACGGCGGTTTGAGTGCCGTCAGTCGCCAAGTGCCGATACCCGAAGCCATGTACTTATGCATCGGTACAACAATACATAGCGCCTATGCCGCGGTCAACATCATTCACACCCCCCTACTCCCCCACCGCCCACTCGTAGGTCTCCTTGGTGATGAGTTCCTCCTTGTAGAGGCGCTTGGCGTCCTTCTCGAAGGAGATCATCCCCAGATCCTCGCCTGTCTGCAGGACGGATTTGAGCTCCTGGATGCGCGCGTCGCGGATGATGTTGGCGCAGGCCGGCGTATTGACCAGCACCTCGCGCTGCGCGACCCGTCCCCCGCCCGCCTTCGGGAGCAACCGCTGGGCCACCACGGTCTTGAGCGACATACTGAGCTGCGAGCGGATCTGCTGCTGCTGGTGCGGCGGGAAGACGTCGATGATGCGGTCGACGGTCTGCGTGGTATTGGGCGTGTGGAGCGTGGCGAAGATGAGGTGGCCGGTCTCCGCCAGCGTGAGAGCCGCGGCGATCGTCTCCGGATCGCGCATCTCTCCCACCATCACGATGTCCGGATCCTGGCGCAGGACGCGCTTGAGCGCCTCGGCAAAGGAGTAAAAATCGTTGCCGTACTGGCGCTGACGGAAGATGCTGAGCCCCTGCGGGAAGAGGAATTCGATGGGATCTTCCAACGTCACGACCGAGGCGGCGCGGCTGAGGTTGATGTGGTTGAGGATCGCAGCCAGCGACGTCGACTTTCCCGTGCCGGTCGGTCCGGTGAAGAGCACCAATCCCTCGCGCATCTCCAGGAAGGAGGCGGCGATCTTCTCCAGCGACAGCTCCTCCATGGTGGGGATGGCGGTCGGGATGACGCGGGCGACCAGGCCGAGGTGGTCGCGCTCGTAGTGGCAGTTGATGCGCAGGCGGGTGCCATCCTCCAGTTGGTACGCGGTGTCCACCTCGCGATCCTTCTCCAGGCGCGCGTAATGGTGCTCGCCGAGGACGGCCTTGACGAACTTCTCCGCATCGGCGGCCGCCACGGTGCCCTGGGTCTGCGCAATCAGCTCCCCGTCGATACGGAAGAGGAGCGGCGCGCCCACGGCGATGTGGACGTCGGAGGCGCCGGCCTCGACGGCTTTGGCGAAGAGGGAAGCGGGAGTTGCAGCCATCATGTCATTATAGCAGATGTGGCTGTCTGCTGCAATGATCGATCCGCCTGTCAGGACGCGGCGGATGTGCGCGCGGCGGCGAGGGCGGCCTTGAGGAACCGCTCAGCCGCCTCCCCGTCGATCCCCCGGTCCTCCGCCTCCTCCACGGCGGCGGCGATCGCATCGTCCGCATCCAGCTCGGCGTCGTCGGGTTCCCTCTCGTCGTCACGGTCAGCCAGGGCGCTGGTGAGTTCCTCGAGCAGGTCGATGAGATCATGGAAGAGCTTCTCGGTCTGGGCGGCGGGGGTCATGGAAGGGGGTGAAGGGATGGCGCGTATCTTTCCTTATCTTCCGCAGATTGCAATTGACGCGCGGGGCAAAAATCCGCACCGCGGACGGAGGGAGGCTGCTTCGGCCTTCCTGACCGGCGGCGATATCCCTAAGCTGTGCGCATGGATCGACAGCAGGCACAGGAACGCATCGGCAAGCTGCGCGCGGAAATCCTGCGGTTGAATCGGGCGTACTTCATCGAGGACCGGTCGGATGTCTCGGAGGACGTGCGGGACGCACTCAAGCGCGAACTCATCGAACTGGAGACGCAATTTCCCGACCTCGTCACGCCGGATTCCCCGACCCGGCGGGTGGGCGCCCCCCTCGACGGCCGCCTGCCGAAGGTGCCCCACCTCTCCCCGCGCCAGTCGCTGCAGGATGTCTTCTCCTTTGCGGAAGTGCGGGAATGGATCGACCAGATGCACCGGCAGTTGGGCGATGAAACGCGGACCTTCACGCTGGTGAGCGAACTCAAAATCGACGGGCTGAACATCTCGCTGATCTACACGCTGCAGCAGCGCACGGATCACGGGGCCACGTACCTCCTGACCCGGGCGATCACCCGGGGCAACGGCACGGAGGGCGAAGATGTCACGCACACGGTCCGCACCATCGAGACCCTGCCGCTGTCGCTCGCGATCCCCCTGCCCGCCGGACGGGAGGCGCCGCAGCTGCTCGACATCGGCGGCGAGGTCTACCTGCCGCGCGCCGCCCTGGAGAAACTCAACGCCGCGCTGCCCGAGAGTGAACGGTTCGCCAACCCGCGCAACGCCGCAGCGGGATCCGTCCGGCAACTCGATCCGCGCATCGCCGCGGCGCGCGACCTGCGGATGCTCTGCTACCACCTGGGCACGGAGACGGCCGACGCGCTGGGCATCCCGACGCAGGAGGCGGTGCTGCGCTTCTTTCGGGAAGCAACCCTCCCCGCCTATCCCGATTTCCGCGTGGTCGACGACCTCGATGCCGTACAGGCGATGTACGAGGAGATCGGCGACCGGCGCGACGCTCTCCCCTTCGACATCGACGGGCTGGTTCTCAAAGTGAATGACCGCCGCCTGCAGCACGATCTGGGATCCACGGCCAAGGCGCCGCGCTGGGCACGGGCCTACAAGTTCCCCGCGGAGGAGAAACCGGCGCGCATCCTGGACATCCGCCTGCAGATCGGACGGACGGGGACGCTGACGCCCGTCGCGATCCTCACGCCGGTGCAGCTGGCCGGCACCACCGTGACGCGCGCGACGCTGCACAATCAGGACGAGATCGACCGGCTCGACGCCCGCATCGGCGACACCGTGATCGTCCGCAAGGCCGGCGACATCATTCCGGAAGTGCTGCAGACGCTGACGAACCTGCGACCGGAGGGGGCCGAGCCGTTCCGCTTCCCGGAGCGCTGTCCCCAGTGCGGGACGCCGCTGGAACGACGGAAGGGCGAAGTGGCGATCGCCTGCCCCAATCGCGCCTGTCCCGGCCGCACGCAGGAGAGCATCGAGCACCTGACCTCCCGTTACGCGTTCAACATCGAGGGCCTGGGGAAGGAGACGGTGGAGGAACTGCTGGCGCAGGGCCTCATCACCGACAGCGCCGACGTCTTCTTCCTGACGGCGGAAGACTTGCTGAGCCTGCCGCTCTTCAAGGAGAAGAAGGCCGGCAACGTGCTGGCGGCAATCGAGAAGGCAAAAACTCTTCCGCTGGAGCGGTTTCTCTTCGCGCTGGGCATTCGGCACATCGGGCGCGAGACGGCCGATATCCTGGCGCGCGCGCTGCCGTGGCCGGAGGGCCCGGAGCTGACGGCCGCGCAGGTGGCGGAGACGCTGGACGCGCAGACGGAGGAAACGCTCACGGCGATCGACGGGGTCGGGCCGGTGGTGGCGCGTTCGATTGTGGCATGGATCGACGAGGACGCGCACCACACGCTGCTGCGAAAATTCCACGACGCCGGCATCCGCTGTCTCCCTCCCCGGCGCTCCACCGCCGCGCCGGTGTTTGACGGCAAGACGTTCGTCCTCACGGGGACGCTGCCCACGCTCAGCCGCGAGGAGGCCAAGGCACTGATCAAGGAGCGGGGCGGCAAGGTGAGCGGGAGCGTCTCGAAGAAGACCGACTTCGTGCTGGTCGGCACGGACGCGGGATCGAAAGCGGACGATGCGCAGGCGCTGGGCATTCCCATGATCGACGAGGACGCCTTCCGGGGGATGCTGTAGGGAGGAAACACCCGGAACATTTTTTTGCATACTGTGTAGGGTAAAAATCTGTTGTACGTCATAGGAGGCATGGTTTCTGTCCATTCTTTTTGTGCACATTTTTTGTTCTATTGACTATTTCCAAAAGTAGTTCACTTCGGCATACTAGCGCACTTGCTTCGGCAGGGGGGAAGGTCCGGCAGCGGACCCTCTCCGTATTTCTTTCCCCCGATCGTATGCGATCTTCCCTGGTATTGTCTCTGCGCATCGGCGCTGTCGTGGGCGTCAGCAGCCTGCTCGTCAGCTCCATCGCCTACGCACAGACCGTTCTCACCGCCGAGATGCTCGAGCGGTCCCTGGCCGACCTGAAAGTGCAGTGGGAGGAGAACGAGCGCACCTACCATGCCGAGCAGCAGCGCCTGCACGAAGAAGCCAACGCCGTCCGCAGGCAGCTGTGCGCCGCCGGCCGCCGCCAGTACTGTCCCGGCGTGGACATCGAGAAACTGGCGCGCGCCGTCGCCATCGCGGAAACACAGAACTGCACCACCGGCGTGGGCGCCACGCAGAATAACTGCTTCGGCATCAAGGGGCATGAAGACGGCAAGTACGGCTTCCGCACATTTGAATCGCCGGAAGCGAGCTACGAAGCCTTCAAGGGCATCTGGCTGCGGGGCTACGGCGACCGCTTCCCCACCATCCACGACGCGCGCCGCTGGACCGCCGGCGAAGGCACCAACTGGCTGAACATCGTCACCACGGTGTATAACCGGTAGGAAAAGATTGATTCAATCAACCACTATGCACTGAAAGTGCATAGTTTGGACGAGGACTGAAAGTCCCC
>CAYZGJ010000022.1:2051-18037 GCA_964478005.1 uncultured Candidatus Peribacteria bacterium | reverse complement strand
CGCCATGCTGCGCCCCGGCACGTCGCCGGCGGCATTGTAACCTTCCGTCGTCAGCGTCATTGAAGCCGATCGCACATCAGCCACTTGGAATTCCCCGCCCAGATCGGAAGTGGCAAGCAGGGCGGAGGTGCCCGAGACGGCAATCCCGAGGATGTCGGCATCATCAATATTGAGTGAATCCAGAACGACCGGTGGATCCGTCGATACATCGATGCGGAACAATTCGTCCACGCCCGGATCGGCTGACGCGATTGCCCCTACCAAGAGTCGATCCCCCCAAAAAGCAATGGAACGCCCGCGGCCGTTACTTTGAAGATCAAACGACACAGGAGAGCCTAAGGGAGTCTCCGGAAAATCGGAGATGTCATACACTTGCAATTGCGCCAATGCGTCATCCGTCAGCACGTAGAGTCGATCACCGCGAATCGCAAGATCCAATCCCGATGCCCCCAGATCGAGGGAGGTGGCAAGTTGGGGATCAGAAAGAGAGGAAAGATCGATGACGTACAATCCGTCCTCGTCCGCGCTGGTGACGAAGAGGAATTCCCCCTGCAGAGCGGCAGCGGTAAACATCGGCGTCACCCCCGCGATGGAGCCGCTTCCCTGGACGACGACGGTTCCCCAATCCCCCATGGAGGGCGGGGCGCGCCAGTCGGTCAGCTCGGTCATCAGAACCACCTCTCCCGCGCGGTTGTACCCGCGCTTCCACGCCGTCTCCGCTCGCACCGTCACATGCCCGTCGCCCACGGGAAGGATCGTGAGCGCCGTCCGGAATCCCTGGGGGTCGGACACGGGATCAGGCACCAGCGTCCAGGTCCCCTCGCCGCCGATCGTGACTCCGTGCGGCAGTCCGTCGGCCCAGTCGAGCAGATCGCTGAATGCGTCGTCGCGGATTGCCCGGGCGGCTTCGAGCGCCCCTTCCGTACGGCGGATCGCGTGGGTCCGGTCCCCGCCCATGATGGTGTGCTCCTGGCCCAGGAGCAACGTCATCCCGATTCCGCCGAGGAAGCTCCCCAGGATGCCGATTCCCAGCAACACCTCCAGGAGCAGGAATCCCTCTCGCCGGCGATGGAGGAGAGCGGAACACATGCCTGGAAGACGGAGCGTGCCCGGAAGACAAGCGGATCACCCGTGCCGGATCAGGGGCAGCGGGGATTGACGAACTGCACGAGCGCCACCACATCGCGGAAATCCACGGGCATGGAGGTGGAAACCAGGTGGTGCTCGGCTACCAGGAGCGCTTCATTGGGCGCGATGTCGAGCGTGCCGTCGGCGGCGATCATGCCATGCTCCTGCAGAAGGGTGCCGAGGCCCAGCGGTTCCATAATGCTGGCGTACGAGGGGAGCGGCATCCCGCGCGTCAGCAGCAGCGCATGACCGAAGGGATCGTGGTCGTTGGTGACCAATTCTTTGTCATAGCTCAGCCAGCTGATGGCTTTGTAATACGCCTTCACCAGGAGCAGGAAGCGGGACCCTGCCGGCAATCCGGTGACCGTCGTGGAATCCTCCGGATTGAGCGCGCCGTACGGAGGCAGATTGGTGCCGTCGTAGAGCGTGGGGCGGAGGCGGAAGCCGAAGAGGGGTTTCCACCTGTCTCCCCCGTCCACGCTGTACCGGAGAGTGACCGCCATGTTCGGCCCCCCTTCCCCGTAGGGGGTGTACGAATCAATCACGCGCACCACCATGTCCACGTCTGCCAGCAGTACGAGCGTGCCGTCTTCCTCCACGCGGAAGCCCTCCTGGCACTGGCGGACCGGCGCAGGAGTGATGATCTCCGTGGCGCAGGGGCCGGCGGTGTCGCCGTGGGCGAGGTGGGCGTGCAGGGAGGGTGCACCCACACAGAGCGTGTGGCGGTTCGACGGATTGCCGGGCGGCACATGGCAGACGACCACCTGGTTGGCTCCGCACGACACCTCCTCTTCCGCATCGTCTCCCGGATCATCCACCACCACGACTGCAGCCGACGAAGCGCTCACTCCGTCCGATGATGCAGAGGAAGCCACCCCCGCAGCAGAGGAAGTCTCCGCCCCATCCTCCGACGATGCCGCCGATGACGGCGCAGGAGAGGAGGCCGCCGCCACGCTGGCCGGGACGCTGTCGGACGGGCACGCCCCGTCCGCATACCCGGGGAAGTTGGCGCGCTCGCTCTCCTGGATGGCATACGTCTGTCCCTCGTAGCAGATCTGAATGGGATCGGACGTGGTCACCATGACGGTTTCCCGCTGCACTTCGATGAGAATGGTCTGGCGCTCGTTATTGAGAGCCACCAACTGCACCTGTCCCATGGCGCCGGGCTCGCCGGTCAGAGGCGCGAAGTTGACTTCCAGGAGCCCCTCCACGCCGATGGTGGAGGGCATGGGGTAGACCTCATCGTACGTCGTATCGCGCTGTCCTCCCTCCTCCGGGAAGTACCGGCTGCCCTTGTAGATCACGCCGGCGGGAACGTAGAAGCCCCACGCATCATCCTGGGTGCCCGCCTGGGCGAGGAGTCGCGCGCGCTCCAGCCCCTGCTTCACCTGCTCGGTGGCGAGGTTGAGATCGCTGCGGATCTGGTAGTCGCGGTAGATCGGCACCGCCAGTCCGGCGGTCACGCCGACAACGCCGAGAACGATGACCATTTCGATGAGCGTGAAACCCGAGCGACGCATAAGAAGGAAGGGGAAGGAAACGCAACGCCCCGTAGTGTAACGCGTCTCCGCCGCCGGGGCGTGTCCGGGAAGAAAATTGGCTTGACCGCGTTTCACTTCTTCTGACTGCTGCATCCTTGCCACGGATCAGGGGCGGCGCACGCCCCCAGATGATCGCCGTGGCCGCGGTGCGCGGGCCAGGCCGCCTCGGGGATCTTCAGCGTGTGGGGAGGCGATGCTTCGCAGTGACAGATCGTGAGCCGGTCATCGATGCTCAGTGCGATCCCCTGCCGATCGATAACCACCGCCACCGTCGCCCGCTCGCCGCGCAGGGACGTGAGGATGATGGACCCCGTGGCGCTGGGCTCTCCCGTGAGCGGTGCAAAGGTCACGCTCTCGAGGCCCGAGGTGGCGACGGCTCCCGGCAGCACGTACCGCTCGTCCTGCCCGGCGATGCGCCCGGCGTAGGACGGCCCCGCAAAGAGCGTTTGGTGGGTCACGTCGAATCCCCAGGGCGCGTCCCTGCTTCCCGACTGCGCCAGAATTTTCGCGCGTTCCAACGCCTGGCTCACGAGTTCGGCCGCGGTGAGGAGGTCGTTGCGGATGCGGTAATCGCGGTACGTGGGCGCGGCGATACCGCCGATCACCGAGAGCATCCCGAGAACGAGGAGCACTTCCAGCAGCGTGTAGGCGCGGCGCGGCATGGGACGCATCGTACACGCGCCGGATCATCCCGTCACGTTTCCGACGATGGAGTAGATCGGCACGATGATGGCGAACGCGATGGTCGCCACGAGTCCGCCGATGAAGATCAGCAGGATCGGCTCCAGGATCACCGGCAGCTTCTGCGCGGTTTCGGATGCTTTCTTGTCGTAGATATCGGCGATCTTCAGCATGATCTCCGAGAGCGTCCCGGAGCGCTCTCCGGTGATGACCAGCTGCTGGACGGAGGGCGGCAGGAGCTTGCCGCTGTGCGGGATGAGGCCGAAGCTCTTGGCGAAGGAATCGCCCACGCTCAGGTGGTCGAGCAGCTTCTGGTAGAAGCGGCGGTAGCCCAGCACGGGGGTCACATCCACCAGCGACTGCATGGCTTCGATGACCGGTACGCCCGCCTGCAGGAGGCCGCCGAGAATGACGCCGAACCGCGCGATGGTCGCCTGCCGCGCGAGCGCGCCGATGCCCGGGATCTTGAACATCACCCACTGCAACGGGATTTTGAGCGGCGTGAACTTGCCGAGGATGATGAGCAGCACGAAGCCGCCGACGGATCCCGGCACCGCAATGATGCCCTGCTCCGTAAAGAAATTGGAGAACGCGATGACGATGCGCGTGACCAGCGGCAGCGGCACGTTGAGCGCGAAGAGGACGCCGATGAGGTTGGGCAGCACGAACATGCCCAGCACGATGATGATGATGAACATGATCACCAGCACGATGGAGGGGTAGAGCATCGCCATCTTCACCTTGCTCCGCAGTTCGTGATCCTTCTCTTCCTGCGCAGCCAAATACTCCATGTTCTGCGCGAGGCTGCCGGCCTCCTCGCCGATGCGCACGAGCGCGATGGTGTGCATGGAGAAGAATCCCTGCGCGTCCATGGCGCGCCACAGCGCGCTGCCGTTCTCCACCGCATCGAGGATCTTCTGCAGCAGCGTGCGCATGGGCTTCGACCGGGTTTCGGCCTGCAGCGTCCGGATCGTGTCGATGAGCGGCAAGCCGGCCTTCAGCATCATCGCCATGTTCTCGATGAACAGCATGCGCTCCTTGCCCATCCCCATGTGGCTGAGGGCGGAGGCGAACCGCGCGAGGCCGTTGGGGCGGGCCCTGGCCGCGGGGGGCGCGAGGCCCGGCGCGTCGATGGTGCCGCGGACGCGCGAGTCATCGGCCTCCGCTCGCGACGGCCCGGTATCGGCGGCCCGGGCACGCCGTGCGCGGCGGCGGCGCAGGAAGGAGAGGCGGCGGGGCGCGGCGGGAGACACGTCCGCCGATGCGGCGGGAGATGCTTCCCGCCCCCCCGCTTCCTCCTGCCGCGCCGCCACGGGAGGCACACCGGACGCACTCCGCCCCCCCGACGCAAACTCCTCCAGTCCGGGGGCGGCGGACGGCGCGGGAGAGACGGCTGCGGGGGCATCCACCGCCCGCGGGACGGGCACGCCTGCCCCCCGGCGCTTCGCCAGCATCTGCGCCGCCAGGCGGCGCGCCTCCTCCTGCGGTGAGGGTGCGGCATCAGGCATCGGACGAGGAGTCGGAATGGGACGCGGGACGGTCGGGCGGGGAAGCGACGCGCAGCAGTTCCTCCAGGGTGGTCACGCCGGTCTTCACCTTTTCCAGTCCGTCTTCGAACAGCGACTGCATCCCCTGCTTGCGCGCTTCCGTCTGGATCTCCGCGCTCGAGGCCCGCGCGACGATGAGATTCTCCACCTCGCCCGTGACGGTCAGCAGCTCGTGGATGGCGATGCGGCCGGAGTAGCCGATGCCGCCGCACGATTCGCACCCCTTGCCGCGGTAGAGCAGCAGCGCCCCCTTCTTCGGAAAGAACTTGCCGGCGTTGGGGAAGAGCTTCGACACCTCGTCGGCCTCCACCGAAAAGCTGTACCGGCAGTGCGGGCAGATGCGGCGCACGAGGCGCTGGGCAATGACCACCTCCAGCGTGGACGCCAGCAGGAAGGGTTCGACGCCCATCTCCAGGAGGCGGGGCACGGACGTCACCGCGTCGTTGGCGTGGAGCGTGGAGAACAGCAGGTGTCCCGTCAGCGCGGCGTTCACCGCGATGGACGCCGTCTCGCCGTCGCGGATCTCTCCCACCAGGATGACGTTGGGGTCCTGCCGCATGAGCGCGCGGAGCCCGTTGGCGAACGTCAGGTGGGTCTCGGGGTTCACCTGGATGTGGTTGATCCCCGGCACCTTGTACTCCACCGGATCCTCGATGGTGGAGATGTTCACGTCCGGGTGGTTGCGCAACTTGAGCAGCGCATAGAGCGTCGTGGACTTTCCCGATCCCGTCGGCCCGGTGGTGAGGATCATGCCGAAGGGCTTGCGGCTGGCGCGCTCCAGCGTCTGGCGGTTCTCCTCGGAGAAGCCCAGATCCGTGAGGGTCAGGGTGCGGACGTACTCGGAGAGCAGACGCATGACGATCTTCTCGCCGTCGACGATGGGGACGATGGACACGCGGATGTCCATGGTGCCGGTGCCGGTGCGATAGCGAATGGCGCCGTCCTGCGCCGCGAAGTGCTCGTCGATGTGCAGGTTCGCCGCGATCTTCACGCGGTTGACCACGCCCTCGTAGTACTCGCGGGGAATGCGGCCGGCCTCGTGGAGCACGCCGTCCACGCGGAAGCGTACGACCACGGTCTGCTCCTGCGGCTCGAAGTGGATGTCGCTGGCGCGCAATCCGATCGCGTCGGAGAAAATCTCCTCCAGGATCTCCGGCGCCACTTTCTTCTGCGCGTCGATGATCTGCTGGAAGCGGGTGGCCAGCGGCTTGCGGTAGTGGACGTACAACGCCTCCACGGCCTTGCGCGGTGCGTAGACCATGGTCACCGTCCCGCCGAAGCGCGCCCGCTCGGCCCCCTTGCGCCGCAGGGAAAAGCGGGCGGCCGCCTTGCGCGAGGTCTGCTTGGCCTCCGCCTCTTCCTCGTCGGGGAAGATCGGTATCTCCTGCCCCACGTTGAGACGGACGGCCTCCTCCAGCAGCTTGCGCGACGGATCGGACACGGCCACCGTCACGGCGTCTTCGGTCCGGGCCACCAGGACGATGCCGTAGCTGCGCGCGATGTCCTCGGGCAGCTGCTGCACCGTCTCCGGGGCGGGCGCGTTCTTCGCCGGATCGAAGTACTCCAGGTGATAGAACTCGGCGATGGCACTCTCGTAGAGTTCCTGGCTGAGGATTTCCATCTCGCGCAGCGCTTCCTTCAGCGGCACGCCGTGCGCCTTGGCCTGCTTCTCGGCCGTGTCGATATCCTCCGCGGAGACGTAGTTGAGCTCCAGGAGGAGCTTTTTGAGTTCGGCGTCGGTCAGGGCCATACGGGCGGGGGGAATCAGATCGTCGTTTTCACGACTTTGACAATGTCGGCGAGCGGGATGTTGGATTTCACGAGGTAGTCCTTCACGCCGTACTCCTCGGCCTTCTTGCGGTCTTCGTCCTGCCCGAGATTCGAGAGGATGATCACCACGGTCTTGGCGCCCTTCTTCTTGAGCTCCTCGAGGATGGTGAAACCGTCGACTCCCGGCAGGATGAGGTCGAGCAGGATGAGGTCGTACGTGCCGCTCGCCGCCTCTTCCAGCCCCTGCGCCCCCGTCGAGGCGACGGTGGTGGCGAACCCTTCGTGGCTCATCTTCAGCTCCAGGGCGTGCGCCAGAGGTTTCTCATCCTCCACGATGAGGATGCGCTTCTTGCCGGCGTCGGATTCTGGAGTTGGTGTTTTTGGCATGGAGATGCGTCAAACCAATCTTTGTATTGTAGCAGAAAACGCCGTTTTTCTCAAGCTCACCCTCCCTCAGAGGCTCCGACGGCCCTCCAGCGCCTGTTTGAGCGTGATTTGATCGGCAAATTCGATATCCGCCCCCATCGGCAGACCGTGCGCCAGGCGGGTCACGGCGGGAACCAGGGGGGCCAGCTGATCGCGCAGGTACGTGGCCGTCGTCTCCCCCTCCACGTCCGGATCCGTGGCGATGATGACCTCGCGGATGTCCCCCGCGCGGCAGCGATCGACGAGTTCGCGCACCTTGAGCTGCTCGGGACCCAGGCCGTCCAGGGGGGAGAGAACGCCGTGCAGCACGTGGTAGAGTCCGCGGTACTGCGTCTTCTCGAACGCGACCACTTCCAGCGGCTCCTCCACGACCAGCACCGTCCCCGCATCGCGCGACGCGTCCGCGCAGAGGGCGCACCGCTCCTCCGTGGTCACCATCTGGCACCGGCTGCAGAAGCGCAGCTCGCCCCGGAGCCGCAGCAACGCCTGCCCCAGCGCGGCGGGATCGGCGCGACCGGAGCGCAGCAGGTGGAATACCAACCGCTCGGCGCTCTTGGGCCCGATGCCGGGGAGCTTCTGGAACTCCTCGATGACGCGGGTGATCTGGGGAGGGAGGAGGGACACCCGCTCAGTATGCGAGGGGGAATGAGAAATGCGAAATGAAAAATGGGAAATGATGGGCGAATGACCAAGCCGCAATGGCCAATGACCAAGTTTTTTCCCAGAGCATTCATCACTGGAAATTGGAAATTTGACATTGGAAATTTGACCTTCGTCCTTCGTCATTATCCATTTTCAATTATCCATTATCCATTATCCATTCGTCCTTAGTCCTCCCCTCGTCGTAACCGCTTCTCCACGTCCTTCTCCTTGATCCTCTGCCGCTTATCAATCGTCTTTCTGCCGCGGCCGATGCCGAGGAGAACCTTGATGTGCCGGCCCGCCTGCACCTCCAGCGGGATGATCGAGACGCCCTTCTCGCCACTCGCGCTCTGCAGACGTTCGATTTCTCTCTTCGAGAGCAACAGCGTGCGGTCGCGCTTGGGGTCGAAGGCGTCGGGCAACGCGAAGCGGTAGGGCGCGATGGTCAGATGCTTGAGCACGGGAGCGGATCCGAGGAACGAGACGTACGCGCCGGAGAGATCGACGTGTCCCGCGCGGCACGATTTCACTTCGGGGCCGGAGAGCAGCATGCCCGCGAGCAGCGTCTCGCTGATGGCGTACTCGAAGCGCGCGCGGCGGTTCTGGGCGACGGTCTTCATGGGGAAAGTATAGCGAATGCGCGCCCCGCCTGCCCTGAGCAAGGTCGAAGGGCCGTGGGTGCGGAAGTTGAGAGTGGAGAGTTTAGAGGTGAGAGTGACGAGGATGTAAGACGTAAGACGCAAGATGTAAGTATCGCGGGAGCGTGTCAATCCGTTGCAGAAATCGCATCTGAATGCCAAATTTGAAGCCTACTTGACAATTTGCACAAAAAATATACTATGGTCTGGTCAGCACTTCGTTCCTTGTTGGCGATCTCCTGTTCTTGCTCGATTCGAGGATAGAAGATCGCCAGCAGCGGAACCGTTCTCATGAGCGCTGCTGGCACAAATTTTTAAGGCCGTCCGCTCCATGCGTGACGGCCTTATTTCAATGCGCTCCTCAGTCATGGTTCGGCAGGCTCACCATGACGCGCCTGTCACCAAACCCTCATTTCTCATTTTGCATTTTACATTTTGCATTTCGTCGCCGCTTCCTTCGTCATTATCAATTATCCATTATTCATTATCCATTCATCCCGAACGCCACCGCCACCTGCGCGCCTGCGAGAGAGGCAATCAGTGCGCCCCCGATGAGGAACGGAGCGAACGGCACATGCATCCGCCGCGCCTCGCTCCCCCGCACCAGGAGCAGCCCCGCCGCGTACACCGCGCCCCCGATGTAGGCGGCTGCCAGGGCGACCACCATCTCCTCCCACCGTCCCACGAAGAACCCCAGCGCCCCCGCCAGCAGCACGTCCCCGCTGCCCACCCACCGCCCGCGGCTGAGCATCCACTGCCCGCCGAGGAAGACGGCGCCGGGCAGCGCGGCGAGGAGCGCGGCGAGGAGCGCATCGCGGTGCAGGAGCAGTCCGCCGAGCGCGAGGAGCGCGGTGAGCAGATCGGGGATGCTCTGCGCGGAGAGATCCGACACCACGATCATCCCCGCCGCCCACAGGACGAGGCCGAGGGCGAGGGCGTCGAGCGGCCCCTGCGTGCCGAGCCACGCGGTCCCGAAGGCCAGCGCCCCGAAGAGCTCCAGCAACGGATAGCGCGGGGAAATACGCGTGCCGCACCCCCGGCATCTTCCCCGCTGCAGCAGATAGCTGGCCAGCGGAATGAGCTCAAGCGCGCCGAGGGGCTTGCGACACTGCGGACAGCGCGAGCGGCCGCCCAGCGAATCGTCCGGCGCGGTCCGCGTGAGGAGCACCGACGAGAAACTTCCCAGGCTCAAGCCCAGCAAGAGCAGCAGCACCACCGCAGCGGAGGCAGGCAGTCCGGTGTCCATAGGGCAATGATAGCACGCATCAATCTTCCGTCCGCATTCCCCGCCGTCCGCGCACGATGACGCTGGCGAGGAGCGTCGCGCCGGCGATCAGCCACAGGCCCAGTCCGGCGCTCGGCAGTGCGGGTGCGGCGGTGACCGTCGCCTGCAGGGGCACAGGAGCGGGAGTGGCGACGGGAGCCGGAACCGGCGCGGATACCGCCCGCGG
This sequence comes from uncultured Candidatus Peribacteria bacterium, assembly GCA_964478005.1. Lineage (GTDB taxonomy): Bacteria > Patescibacteriota > Gracilibacteria > Peribacterales > Peribacteraceae > JAKQEM01. The sequence goes on along the minus strand of CAYZGJ010000022.1, from coordinate 8,213 downwards.
GTTGGTCAACGCGCGGGGATTGGGGGCGGGCGGCAGCGGCTCATCCGCTCCCAGGATGAAAGCGGGATCGAAGATGTCGACTTCCTCCTCGTCATCGGCCACTGCAACCAGGTCAGCTGCATCCGTCGCACTTGCATCAGCGACGGGCCCCGCCGCCTCCGACGGAAGGAGCGCCGCCGTCACGATCGGGGCGGCCGCACGGTAGGTCCAGAAGAGCGCCAGCGCGAGCAGTGCGCCGCCCGCCGCCCCGAGCACTTGCCGTACGATCTGCAGGGAAAGAATGGTTTTCAGCATGTGGTGTATGTGAAGTTTTCGTATCAGTATAGCAGAAATCAGCACGTAGAGGAAATCACACACCAAGTGTGCAACACAAGCCGATCAGGGCAATGGAGTACTCAATACCCTCCTTCTTCTCTCTTCAAACTCTTCATCTGTCCACACCTTCCCCAAAGCAACTCTGGCATCGCCCTTCCTACTGAGCCGCATTGCTTCAACGGTTTCCAGGGTCACAGGACCTACATCTGGCCCATCACGATCAATCCATTCACGCCAGTCCTCCACCCCTTGTTGCTCAAAAGTGCTCATACGCCCATCCTATCCCTCTCTTCCGTTCATGCAATACCAATTCGACGCATGTATTCGTTAATCATTTTTTCGAACTGCAGGTCGATCCTTCGGATTCGCTCAGGACAGGCGACCTGCTGCTGGGATCCGGAATCGGGGATGTTGGAAATTGGAAATTGGAAATTTGTCATTCGTCTTTGGTCCTTGGTCCTTGGGATTTGGTCATTCTCTGGATGCTGCTCTTCCACTTCTCCGGCCGGAACGGCGGGAGACGTTCGATCTTGGCGTGCAGATCCTCCTCGCGGATGCCCGGCGGCAGCTGCTGGTCGTAGCCGAGCATGATGAGATCGGGCTGCAGCTCGCGGATGTGATGGAGGAAGTCCGTGGGATGTCCCGGCAGGACCGTCGCCTCCGGGCACGCGCCCCGGATGGCGGCGACACGCTCGATCTCCGGATGCTGCGGGTCCTTCCCCTTGATGCGCCGCACATTGACGTCCCGCGCCACGACCACGTAGAGCCCGCCGTGCTCCGCGCCGCCCGGCCCGGCCCGCATGGCGGCATGCTGCAGGAAGTAGCGGTGTCCCGGATGCAGATCATCGAAGGTGCCGAAAACCATCACGCGCATAGGAAGATCATTGTCCGTGAATGGGGGAATATGCGCAACTCAACGCACTGGCGCGAGAGGGGGAATACAGGAGTATTGGGTATTGGGTATTGGAAATTAGGAATGAGGAATTTGCACTTTGTCCTTCGTCTTCACTGTCCGGCCAGCGACGCCACGTGCAGGCGCTTCTCGTCCAGGACGTAGAGGTTGGACTCGTCGCTGTCCACGAAGAGATCCTTCACGCGGCCGACCAGATCCCCCTCGAAGATGTACTGCCGGAGGTAGACCGCCTCGCCGGTGTCGGTGTTGTCCGAGAGGACGACCACGCGCCCGCCCCGGCCACTCTCGTTGGGCACCAGCACGTAGAGGTTGCGATCGGTCACCTTGAAGAGCTTCGCCGCCCCCTTCAGCGCGCCGTCGGGTGCATTGCGCACGCGGAAGGGCTGGTTCTCGCCGCGGAAGAGCTTCAGGATGGTGCCGTCGTTCTTGAGAACGTACACGTTCACGTCGATGGCCAGATCCACGGCGCCCGCCAGGTTGCCGCTCACATTGTACTCCACGGGAGCACTGAAGCGGTCCTGCAGCCGCTCGTACTTGTAGATCTGCGCGCTCTCCGGCGAGAGAATGTAGATGTTCTTCTGGTAGGCCTCCAGCGCCACCCCGTTCACCCACCCGCGGGTATCCTCGGTCTTCATGGTCTGCGGCTGGCCGTCGCGCCACTCGATGACGCTGCTGCCGTTCATGAGGAAGATGAGCGCCTGGAACCGCGGGAACGACGCGCCGTCCATCACGAGCACGTCCTCGCTGATGCGGCGCGGCTGCTCCACGGAGTTGAGGACCGCTCGATAGAGGTCCTGCCGGTCGAAGACGGCGAATTCGCCGTTGCCCTGCGCGATGAACCCCTGCGCCAGGATGTCCGCCTTCACGGTGGTGAAGTCGGCCACCGGCTGGCGCGGCTGCACGCGCACGACGTTGTTGATCTCCTCGTGCTTGGCGCGGATGGTGGAGAGCAATTGATTGGCCTCCACGCGGAAGAGTCCCGACTCGCTGTCCATCACCTGCCGCGCCCGCTCCTCCGCGCGCGCCAGGATGGCGTTGGCCTCATCCGTGCCGCCCATGATGCGGCGGGTCTCGGCCGTCTGGATGTCCGCCGTAATGAGCTCCACGAGCGTCTCCAGCTCGGCGCGGGTCTTGCTGCGCTGCGCGCCGGTAAAGAGCTGGACGGACGCCCACACGACAATGACCAAGCCGATGGATGACGCCAGCAGCATCAGGTGCGCCCGCTTCTTGCGGGCGGGATCGCGCAGGTCCGCGCGCAGCAGGGCGATCCGCGCGCGCACCTGCCGCATGAGCATGTTGAGGAAGACCGACACCCGCGCGCCGATGCCTCCGCCGGCCGCTCGCCGGCCCGCGCGCTGCTCCTCCTGCCGCCCCTGCTTCCCTTCTCCCGTCCGGCCCGTGGCCGGCACACGCACGCGGGCGAGGAGTCCCTGCACCACTCCGCCGACGCCGGCCGTCCGCGCCCGCGCCGTCCGGCGGGGCGGGGCGCCTTCCTCTTCCACCGGAGCGGAGACGACGTCGAGCGTCGCCAGCGCCGCGTGCTCGGATTCGGCTTCCAGCGCGCGGACGAGGGTGTCGAGCACGTTGTCGCGGTTGCCACCCGCCAGCCGCGCCAGCTGGGCGGGCGTCAGCGTCCGCAGCAGTCGCTGCGTGGAGAAGATGACCAGATCCTGCGCGGTCAGCTGACCGCTGGCGATGTGCACGAAGCCGGGAATGGTGCGGCCGCCGCCGTACTCGGTGATCTGGCTGGCCGTCCCCCGGCGGACGAGGTAGGCCTCGCTCCGTCCCGCATGCGACACGTGCAGCGTCCCGCCCGCATCCACGATGCCCAGCAGCATGTGCAGGTCGTGCACGGCGCCGGAAACGAGCATCCCCTTGATGAGTCCGTTGAGTTCCTTGAGCGCGCCATCCAGCCGCTCCGACGCAACGCCCTCGGTGTCCAGCAGCGCGTGGCGCACCACCGCTTCGCACTCCCGCTCCACCGTGGTCGTCTCCCGCTCGCGGCCCGTCACCTCCAGCAGCACGAACACCTGCTCGCCGCGCAGCGACGTGAGATGCAAAGAGAGCAGCGCAACATCCCTCGGCGCCTTGCTCGAGCCTGTCCGGACACGAAGCTCCATACAGGGGGACAGAGTAGCGAAGGCCCCGCGCGGGGGAAAGTACTGCGCGCAGGAAGTCGCCGCTCGCGATAGAACAAATTTTCCGAGTAAAATTTTGTTGTATTTAAGCCAAAAAGTCATATGCGCAGCATAGATGCTCTTGCATTCTTCCCCCAAGGGGAGTACGCTGTGCAGGACGAATCACTTCTGATTCCCACGTTTCATCCCCTTCCACATCCCAATGAAATCGGTGAAAGACTGGATGGCTGCCCAGCGAGGCGGCCCCTCCCCCGATCAGCCTGATCGGCCCCCTTCGACGGACCCGTCCGTCCCTCCGCAGCCGCCGCAGCCCGGACAGGGCAGGCACCGGTCGCGGCATCGCCACCGCCACCGCGCCCCCCAGGGCGGGGGGCATCCGCACGCGCCGCAGCAGCCGGGCGATGCGGCCCAGGCGCACCCCCAGCCGCAGGGCGACCAGCGCCGCGGCGGCCTGCGCGTCTATCCGCTGGGCGGATTCGAGCAGATCGGCCGCAACTGCTTCGTGGTGGAGGTCGACGGCGACATCTACCTCATCGACCTGGGGCTGCAGTTCCCGGATGAAGACATGCTGGGCATCGACTACCTGGTGCCGGACATCTCCGCCCTCAAGGGCCGCGAGAACCGGATCAAGGGCATCCTCTTCACGCACGGGCACCTCGACCACATCGGCGCGGTGCAGCACCTGCTGCCGCAGCTGCACTTCCCTCCGTGCTACGGGACGAAGCTCACCATGGCCTTCGTGAAGAAGCGCCTGGAAGAAGAGCACCTCACGGGCAAAGCGTCGCTCCATGACGTCCCGTACGGCCAGCAGATCCAGCTGGGCAGAGTGAAAGTCGAGTTCCTGCGCGTGACGCACAGTATTCCCGACTCCGCCGCGATCGCGGTCCACACGCCCTACGGCACCGTCCTCCACACGGGGGATTTCAAGTTCGACCTGCGCCCGATGAACGAGCCGCCCGCCGACTTCCAGCGCCTCAGCGAGCTGGGGCAGAAGGGAGTGCTCGCCGTCATCGCCGATTCGACGAACGTCATGAAACCGGGCTACTCCAAGAGCGAGAGCGAGATCGCCGGCACCATCAAGAGCCTCCTCACGCAGGCGGAAGGGCGCGTCATCATCTCCACGTTCTCGAGCCTCTTGAACCGCATGCAGCAGATCTTCGACATCGCAAAGGAAACCAACCGCAAGGTCTACCTCGCGGGCCGCAGCATGGAGACGAACGTCGAGATCGCCATGAACCTGGGGTATTTGAAGGCGCCGCGCGGCATGGTCCGCAAGGCCGGCCCCGGCATGGAGAAGCTGCGCGACAGCGAAGTCATCATCATCACCACGGGCAGCCAGGGGGAGGAGATGGCGGGGCTCGCGCGCATGGGCCTGGGCACGCACCGGCACATCAGCGTGAAGAAGGGCGACACCATCATCCTCAGCTCCAATCCGATCATCGGCAACGAGCGCGCGGTGGCGAAAGTCGTCAACAACCTGCACCTGAAGGGCGCGACGGTGAAGACCAACCAGGAGTTCGCGCTCCACACCACGGGCCACGGGCACGCGGGCGACGTCCTGCTGATGCACCGCCTGGTCCGGGCGAAGCACGTCATCCCGGAGCACGGCGAGCCGCACATGAAGTCCGCCCACGCGGAGCTGGCCAAGTCCATCGGGTACGGCGAGGGCAACGTGCACCTCCTGGCCAACGGCGAGATCCTGGAGTTCGATGCCGCGGGCAACGCGCGGCGCAGCAAGCAGAAGATCCCCTTCCGCGACGTCATCATCGACGGGCGCGGGGCCGCGGGCGAAGGCCAGCGGGTACTCACCGACCGCAAGATCATGAGCGGCGGCGGGATGATCGTGGTGCTGTTTAAAGTCTACGCCGACTCCAAGCGCCTCGTGGGCGATCCCGACGTCATCAGCCGGGGGCTCATCTACGGCTCGGAGCAGAACGAGATCACCGCCGAGGTCATCCAGACCGCCAAGAAGACGTACATGGAAGAGCTCGACCGCGGCGAGACCGACCGCAAGGCCTTCAAACGCGCCGTCACGGGCGCACTGTACCGGTACTTCGATCGGAAATTGGATAGAGAACCCATGGTTGTTCCATTATTCGTCGAAGTCTGAGTTTTGCTTGTCACCCTGCCTGCCCGCCGTTGTTTCGCCGCAGCGAACGAAGGCGGGAGCTTGTCGAGGGACGATGGTGGTGCCGCTGTTTGTGGAGGTGTGACGAAGAGTAGGTTGTAGGTTGTAGGTGGTAGGGACGAGAAGCTACGCTTTCCTGCCACGTATCGTGCACATTCCTGCACCGCCTTCCGCAGAATATCCTGCCAATCACGCTGCAGGGAGGCAGCTGCTTCACGCTTCACAGGAAATCAGCACATCACGTACATCTAACATCTTATGTCGTATGTCCCTCTTCTCATTCGTCATCATCCATTTTGCATTTTGCATTTCCCATTTTGCATTCGTCCGTCGTCATTATCCATTATCCATTATCAATTATCCATTCCGAATGACCTTCTCCACCCTCCCCCTCACCCTCCACCCCTCATACGGCGTCCAGCCGCAACGGGAATGCAGTGCGGAGGCGGTGATGGTCCACTCCGCTTCCGGATCGACGATGACGAGCGGGACGGCGTGATCCTCCTCCACCTCGCTGACAGAGAGACCGAAGATGCGGCCGGGGTTCGTCACGCACAGCCGCACGATGTCCTCGTAGGTGAGGGACGGGCAGGAGGCGCCCTGCTCGGCCGGGTGGGGCCAGTGGCCGCCGGCGACGGAGAGCAGCAGCGGGAGCATCGTCTCGGTCC
>CAYZGJ010000022.1:0-1951 GCA_964478005.1 uncultured Candidatus Peribacteria bacterium | reverse complement strand
TGGGGCCAGTGGCCGCCGGCGACGGAGAGCAGCAGCGGGAGCATCGTCTCGGTCCCGGGCAGGCCGCTGGGGGCCGAGAGCGGCGGATCGGCGTCCTTCTCCGCGATCGTGTGCGGCGCGTGGTCGGAGGAGATCACGTCCACGACGCCGTCGAGGATGCCCTGCCACAGCGCGGCGCGGTGCTTGTGCGAGCGGATGGGCGGGTTGACCTTGATGCGCGCGCCCAGGCGTTCGTAGTCGTCGGTGGAGAAGAGCAGGTGGTGGGGCGTGACTTCGCAGGTGACCGGGACCCCCTCGGCCTTCGCCGCGCGGATGAGGCCGATGCCCCCCTCCGTGGAGACGTGCGCGACGTGCAGCGGCGTCCCGTGCTCCCTGGCCAGCGCCAGCACCTGCTTGATGGAGGACATCTCGCTGTAGGAAGGGCGGATGAGGGAGTGGGCGGCGATGTGCGTGCGGGTGTTCTGGGCGGCGGTCTGCGCGTTGATCTCCGGGTCCTCGCAGTGCGTGACGATGACCAGCTTGCGCGCCGCGCAGAAGGCGAAGACGGGATCGAGGACGGCGGGGTCCACCTTCTGGTCGCCGGTGGAATGCTCCAGGTAGAGCTTCACCCCGCAGAGGTACCCGCGCAGGCGCTCCCCCTCCTCCGATGCATCGTCCATCAACTGGCGCAGCTGCTCGAGATGTCCTGCCTCCCGGATCCCGAAGAAGAACCGCAGGCCGCAGTCGGTGATCTTCCCGGCGCGCGCCACTTTGTCCGCGAAGGCCGCCACGGTGACGGTGGGCGGATCGGTGTTGGGCATGTCGCACGCCATCGTCACGCCGCCAGCCCGCGCCGCCGCCGCGCCGCTCGCCAGGGTCTCCTTCTCCGGAAAGCCGGGATCGCGAAAATGGACGTGTGCATCGATGAGGCCGGGAAAAATCAGCTTGCCGCTCACGTCGTCCACGGCGTCGTACTCCTCCACGAAGCGGTCGATCTCTTCGATCGTGCCGTCGCGCAGGAGGACGTCGTCGCGGGTCCGGCGATCACTGCCAACGACGGTGCCGCCCCGGAGGAGGAGGGAGGAGTTCATCGCCCGCAGCGTACCATGCAGGTTGCCGGGATGCGAGACGGAGACAGGGAATGGAAGATGGAAGATGGAAGATGGAAGACGTAAGATGTAAGACGCAAGACGCAAGATGCAAGACGGGAGACGGGAGACGGGAGACGGGAGCGGCGAAAAGAGGGCGGGGAATTGGGGGGCAAAATGTGCATCAACAGTCGCGAAACGTGCTACGATGGCGTTTTGCCCCCATGATCATGCGGCATGGTCCGCGCATCGAGCAGCGGCTTCACATTGAAACGCCAGATCATGTGATTGAGGGATATGCACGTCTACAACGCCAACGCACGGCAGTGAGCTCGCGGATTCGCCCACTCCTCTTTGCGGGTGTGGTTGGCGCCCTTATCCCCCTCACAACGGCCCTCGTGCAGGAATACACCCATCGTTCACACGCCTCTTCCCCCGACACGCACCCCACGAACGCACAACGAACGAACAACGAACGAAATAACGAAATAACGAAATAACGATCAACGATCGACACGGTGCCCCCTGCCCACGATTGTTGACGTGCTCCGCCGGAATGCTATGGTCCGACGGATAGCGTGCCCCCCCGGCGCCATGCAACACTCCCTCCGCGCAATCGGCTTCCTCGTTCCGCTCGCGGCGGCGGCCGTCTTCACCTCCCTCCTCCTCCGGCCGCTGACAGCCAACGTCGGCGTGAGTGCGACGGAGGATCTCCACGCCTTCATCCGCGATCGGTTGCAGATCGGGGAGGATGCCTGTCCGACCCTGGCGCACAGAATACTTTTTGCAGTCGAGGTCGCGGGTGCGAGGGAGCTGAATACTCCTGCATTCGATGCCGATGGGAACGGGGTCGTCACGGTGGAGGATTCCATCGTGCTCTTTAC
>CAYZGJ010000021.1:0-18063 GCA_964478005.1 uncultured Candidatus Peribacteria bacterium | reverse complement strand
AACTAAAGTCTTGCACTGAAAGTGCAGAGTTTGGACTCAGGGCGGGGACAATCAAGAAACGCGCAATGGATGCGCGAGTGGACGGAGATTCCAAAGAAGTGGGAATGGTAGTACTCTTCCCATCAAACCCATACAGCTTGGCATGTGATCCTTTTCCCTTGCTTTCATCCACCGTGTATCCCAGTTTTCGCAATGCTTTCATCAGGATTGCCGACCGGACAGGTGGAAAACTAGGCATGACACACGGTCCGAATGAAACGATCAATTCTTGCTGAAGGAAATTGATCATTCGAATCCTGCTGCTGATCAGTGGACTCTTCGATGCGATATTCCACCATAGTTGCCAACGAGCGCGGGACATCAAAGTACGTCAAAATGGCATCAGTTGCATTGCGGATAGCCTCTTCACGTGTACGAGCTTCACTGATAATACCCTCGAAATCCGGAGAACTGATAGCAATAATGGGATTGCCCGTATCATCCAATTCAGCTGTAAATCGGATAGCAATGCTTTGTGGCAATCTCTGTAGTACTTCATTGCTCACGAAGCCGGAGTTGCTGAACATGCGAATGCCAAGCATACGAATCAAGAAGGACCGCACCATGGTATGTGTTTGGACGCGTTGCACAAGACCATCTTATCAGAAATGAGACGAATATGCCAGATTGCTGAAAATTCATGCGTGAACCCCTACCGCCACAGCGTGCCTTCCGCCAACGGCTGGTCGATGTCGATCCAGGTAAACGTGGCGGTGCCGTCGGTCCAGGTGACATCACCGGTGGAGCCGGGGAAGCCCGGATCATTCAAGCGCACCTGCAACTGGCGATTGCCCGGAACGGCCGGATCGATGGCTACGTCCGCAAACAGGCGCAACGTCTGCGTGCCGCGGACCGCGCCGACGGAGGCGGGAATGTCGGCGCAGGTGATCATGTTGCCCGACACGGAACACGGCGACCGCGTCGTCGAGCCGATCGCGCCGATCTCCGCGTCGGAGAGGGTGATGTGCGCGGAGCGGGCCAGGTTGAACCGCAGGGCGGTGATCGCCACGTCCTCCAGGGGATCATCGGAAGTGGCGGTGAAGCGGAACGACCCGATGATCTGGTCGGGTCCCGGTCCCAACACGGCATCGACGGCACCCGCATTGTCGATGGACGTGATCCGCCCCAGCGCCGTCTGGTGCGCGGGGAACGTGTCGGTGGAATTCACCGCGTAGGTCGAGCTGCTCCACGCCCCCACACCCTCCAGCCGCACGCCGCCGACCCGCACCTCCTGCCCGCTGACGCCTCCCAGGTTCTGCGCCGTCGTCCGCGCGCGGAAGTAGAGGGAACGCTCCGTGTTATGCGGAAGATGAAAGTCGGAGCCGGAGAATCCGATGCGGTACGTATCGGTGGTGCCCACGCGCGAGGCAGTGCCCAGCGACCTCCCGTCCTGGTCGAAGACGAGCAGCGATGCGACCGTGTTCGCCCCCTGCGACAGCGTCACCACCACCGCGTTGGCATCGATCGGCTCGTTGCTGCTGAAGAACCGGACGCCCGCGATCACGGGGGAGACCTGGCCCAGCGGCAGCAGGTGCGACCCTCCCCGCACGGAACCGTACTGGTCGGAGGGCAGGGAAGACACCGATGCGGAGGCGGGAGAGGAGGGAGAAGAGGGAGAGGCGGGAGAATGCGGCGAAGAAGGCGACGCGGGAGAGGATGCGGGGGAGGAGGCACTGGCCACAGGCCCGCGCTCCGCGTCGCGGTAGGCCGTCAGGCGGCCGGCGTTCTCCGCGAGGAATGCCGCCGTCAGCCGCGCCATTTCGCCGCGCGTCAGGGGATCACCCGGCCGCAATCCGCCGATGGCCAGATCCCGCGTCTGGGCAAACTGCAGGTAGGGCACGTACCAGTTCTCGCCGGATCCTTCCGTCACGGGGAAGGCGAGCAGCTCGGAGAGCATCTTCAGCGCTTCCTCGTACTGCACGACGCGCACCGGCTCGAAGCGCCATTGGTCCGCGGGCACGCCCGGCCGCGCATTGCCCCGCACGATGCCCAGTGCTTTCGCCCGGCAGACGGGATGCGCGTACCACACATCGGAACGGACGTCGGGGAAGCAGGCCAGATTGATCGTCGCGCCCGGCGTTTCGGGCAGGATGCGCATGACGATCTGGAGGAACTCGGCGCGGTTGAGGGCGCGCTCCGGCCGGAAGGTCCTGTCGGGATTTCCCTCCACGATGCCCAGGAGGGTCAGCGCGCTGACGGCGACATCGGTCCGCCGGTCCCACGGCGCATCGGTGTACCGCGTGAGATCGATCCTCTGAAAATCGACATCCGTGAAACTGGCGGAGCGCTGCGCACTGGAGAGCCGGGAGGAGACGGAGGAAGCGACCGACGACACGGAGGAAGAATGCAACGATGCGACACTGCTGAGAGCCGAGGAGAGCGTGGACGGCCCCGACGCCGGGGACGACGGACTCGAGACGCTCTGCGCCAGCGTGGTCGCGGGCACGGCAATGAGAAGGAATACGGTGAGGAAGGGGTGCATGGGGGTCATCATACCACTGCAGACGATCGAAGCGGGTTGGTCTGACAGCCAGGACTTGCCGCGCCGGTTGTTTCCTGTCACGCTCCGTCATCGTGAAGGACATGGAAGCGCACGTCCGGCAATTCTGCAGCCGCCACGGCCTGCGGCTGAACACCGACCTCGGCCAGCATTTTCTGATCGATGCCGCGGTGCTGGACGCCATCGTGGACGCAGCGGACATCCGACCGGAAGACCGTGTCGTCGAAATCGGTCCCGGCATCGGCGTCCTGACACGGGAATTGCTGCAACGCGCGCGCTCTGTCACCGTCATCGAGATCGACCCGCGCATGATCCCGCTCCTGCGAACATTCGTTACACCAGATCACGAAATAACGAATCAACGAAATAACGAACTAACAATCGTCGCGGGCAACGCCCTCCGCGTCCCCTTCCCCTCTGAACCGTACACAATCGTCGCCAACATCCCCTACCACATCACCTCGCCGCTCCTGCGTCACGCATTTCTGGAAGGATCCCGGCCTCCCTCTTCGCTGACGCTCCTCATCCAGCGGGAAGTGGCGGAGAAGATTTGCGATCCCCGCGATGCCGGGCTCCTCACCGTCGTCGTGGGACTCTTCGGCACGCCGCGCATCGTCCGGCACGTGCCCCCCTCGTCCTTTCTCCCGCCGCCCAAGGTCGATTCGTCGGTCCTGCACATCGACTGCTTTGCAGAGCCCAAAGCCGGCCGGGAGACGATCGAGCAGGTGCTGCGCCTGGTGAAAGTGGGATTCAGTCAGAAGCGCAAGATGCTGCGCAACACCCTCGCGCAGCTGCCCGACGGACCCGCCCGCCTGGAGCGCGGCGGCATCGACCCCTCCCGCCGACCGCAGACGCTCTCCGTCGACGAGTGGATCGCGCTGGCCGCCCCGCTATGACGCCCTCCGCGCTCTCGACGGCGCTGCTGTCGTCGTTCATCGGGACGCTCTTCCTCCTGCAGTGGTGGCAGCAGCCGGCGTATCCGTGGATCGCGTGGGCGCTGCTGCTGGGCGCCGCACTGCTGAGCATGCTCTTGGGATTCCGGCGCAACAACCGACAGACGTTCGTGATGACGGCGGTCGCCATCGGCATGATGACGGCGCTCTTCAGCGTCGGCCGCATTTCTCAACCGTTCCCGACCACCTCCGTGGCCCATCTGCGCGACGGGCAGCGCGTGACCGTCCACGGCACCGTGGCGCAGCGCCCCGACGTGCGCGCCGACCGCATCCTCTATGCGCTGGACGCCGACCGCGTGACGCTCTCCGGCGGGATCAAACGGGACGTCACGGGTCGCGTTCTCGTCACGGACAAGAACCGCTGGCCGCGCCTGGCCTACGGGCAGGAGGCGGCGATCACCGGCACGCTGGAGTGGACCGACGAGCAGTGGTACGCCGACTACCTGCGCCTCAAGCACACGGAAGCGCTCCTGCGCGCCACCCGCGTCGAGCCGCTGGACGGCAGGAACGGGTCGCTGCTTGCGGCCGCGCTCATCCGGCTGCGTGACCGCTTCGAGGAGCGGATCGACCTGCTCTTCCCGGAGCCGTCCGCGTCGCTGCTGGCGGGGCTCCTCACGGGCGCGCGCCGCGGCCTGCCCGCCGATGTCAGCGACGCCTTCCGCCGCACGGGCCTCACGCACATCATCGCCGTATCGGGCACCAACATCACCATCGTCCTCGCGGTGATCGGCTCGCTGCTCTTCTTCCTCCCCGTCCGCAAGCGCTTTGTCCCCGCCGTCCTCGCCATCACCCTCTTCTCTGCGTTCGTCGGCGGCGAAGCGTCGGTGGTGCGCGCGTGCATCATGGGCATCCTGGGACTCCTGGCGCTGCAGGCGGAGCGCGTCGCCAACGTCCGGCTCTCGATCCTCTGGACCGCCGCGCTCATGCTCCTGTGGAACCCCCTCTCGCTGTGGTACGACGCGGGCTTCCAGCTCTCGTTCCTCGCGGTCATCGGGCTCACCGAATTCCGCGATCTGCTGGAGCGCCCGCTCAGGAAAGTGCCGCAGGCGCTGGGCATCCGTGAAGCGCTGCTGGCCACGCTCGCCGCGCAGATCACCGCCGTGCCATGGGTCGTCTACCGCTTCGAGCTGCTCTCGATCGTCTCGCCGCTGGCCAACATCCTCGTCGCGCCGCTCGTCCCGCCCGCCATGCTGCTGGGGTTTGTCGCCACGGTGCTGGGCACGGTGTCGGTACCGCTCGGGCGGCTCATCGGCTTCCTCGCCACGGGGCTGCTGCATGCCATCGTCGACATCGCCCGGATCCTCAGCGATCTCCCCGGCGCGGCCGTGGGCACCGCCGGCGTGACCGCCTGGATGATCGCGGGGTACTACGGCGCGCTCGGGGCGTGGATGATCGGGTGGCAACGGCGCCTCAGGAAACCCGCTTGCGCTCCCTCCGCCGCGACGGTGCCGGCGTCCGTCTGAACCGCCCCGCTTTCCCGTGCAGACTGGCGCGCAGCTGCCGCATGAGGTCGTCGGGCGACGTCGGCTCGCGTCCGGCGGCCTCTTCGCGCTCCTTCATGCGCTCTCCGCGGATCTTGCGGTCGATCATGCTGCGGAGCGCCTCCGTGTACGTGTCGCGGTAGTCGGCCATCCGCAGCGGCCGGCTGAGGTACTCCACCAGCGTGGCGGCCGTCTCCGCCTCCTCCTCCGTGATGTCCGCCTGCGGAAGATCGAGGGAGGAAGGACGGCGGACTTCTTCGGTGAAGCGCAACCGCTGCAACAGCAGCAGGCCGTCCCGTACCCGGATGTACCCCAGACGCCCCCGCCCGCGGAAGACGAACGTAGCGACGCCGATGTGCCCCGTGCGGGTCAGCGCCTCCCGCAGGAGGACGTACGCCTTCTCCCCTCCCTCCGCCGGCAACAGCAGGTAGGGCGTGGAGCAGTAGGCGGGATCCAGTTCCGCAGGGGACGCAAACTCGTGCACGTCGATGGACTGGGGACCCCCCGGTTGCGCCCGCTCGAAATCCTCCTCCTCCAGCGTGACGTACTTCCCCTCCGCGTACGCAAAGGCCTTCACGATCTCGGTAAACGGCACTTCTTTGTCCTCCTGGGAACACCATCGCACGGTGCGAATCGGCGCCAGATCCGTACGGTGCACCTCTTCCAGCTTGATGCCCCCGCGCTCCTCCACGGCGGAGTAGAGCTTCACGGGGATGGTGATGAGGCCGAAGGTGAGCGTGCCCGTCCACAGCGCGCGCATAGGCAGTCCCTGACGTGCGGGCACCCGAATGATGACGGGATGGGCGCTGCTTCTAGAGCTTCGCCGCATCCGCAAACGGCACGAACCGGAAGTCCCGGTCGACCTCGATGCGCAGAACGCCGCTCCCCGACAGTGCCGCAGACCGTTCGATGCGCAGGCCGGTGAGATCGGCGACGGCCGCCGCGGCATCCGTCCGGCGGGGAGAGGCATAGCGCAGGACGGACCCGCTGAGCGTGGCGTCGGTTGCCAGCGGCAGGACGGGCAGCCCGTGCCGCAGGAGTTCGTTGCGCAGGCGCCAGGCCTGCTGGCGCGCGGCAGGGGTGGCGTGCAGCGCGATGAGGGGCGGATCCAGGTAGAGGGTGCGCTCCGTGAAGAGCAGCTGCGCAAACGTACGGATGCGGCTCCAATCGTCCAGGCCCCCCGGCGCTGCCGGCAGCAGCACGCTGGCCCCCTCGAAGAGAGCCGGGTCCCCCGGCACGACGAATCCGCCTGCCTGCGCCTCCACGCCGTCCCCGCCCGCGCCGGCAGTGAGCTGCATGGTCACCAGGCGCTCCGGGGAGAGGGCGGAGGCGATCTGCGCCAGTCCCAGGATCTGCTGCCAGGAGAGAGTCGTGTGCACGTGCCCCTCCAGATCGCGCAGGAGCTGCAGCAGGAGCGTTCCCTGCCCCACGGGGCTCCGCTCGCGGACGGCATCGGCCATGGCCGCCAGGATCTGCTGCTGGCGCGCCGAGCGATCGAAGTCGGACGTGGAGTAGCGGCTGCGGGCGTATCGCAGCGCCGTCTCGCCATCCAGCAGCTGCGTCCCCGACCCGATGCGGAAGACGCCGACCCGCGTCTCCGTCAGCGGATACCGGTAGTCGGTGATCGGCGCGGGCACGTCGATGGTCACGCCGCCCAGCGCGTCGACCGCCTGGGTGAAGGCGGTGAAGTCGGCCTGCACGACGCCGTGGATGGGGACCCCCACCTGCGCCCCGATGGCCTTGCCTACCGCTGCCAGCGCCTCCGTCACTGCGTCCTCGCCGGACAGCCCCGCACGTTCCAGTCGGGATTTCTCCAGAAAGAAGAGCGCATTGATGCGCCCGTAGACCGTGGTCTTGCCTACCTTGCGTACATACAGATCGCGCGGCAGCGAGAGCAGCACCGCCGAGCGCGTGCGCAGCGGATCGATGCTCGCAAGGATCATCGTATCAGTGAGGTCGCCCCCGTCGTGCCCCGCCCCGCCCGTTCCCAGCAGCAGCACGTTGGTGAAACCGCCGATATCCTGGGCGATCTCCGCTCCCGCCAGCGCAAAGCCCGTCCGCACGGCCAGCACCCGCGCCTGACTGCTCAGCAGCAGCGCCGCAATCACGATCAGCAGCATCGCCGCCGCAGCCGTGAGGACCGCAAGCACGGGGTGCAACGCGGAAAAGACCTTGGGAATGCGGAAAGAAGAGAAGAACATGCTGGGAGTATAGCGTACGAATACTCACACCATCTTCTCCAAAAACTTCTCCCCCCACTTCCGGATTTTCTCCTCCTGGCCGTAGGGCTCGTTCACGATGACCAGCGGCATCATCAGGCTCTTGCCGTTGTGCTCCTTGAGAAACCGCATGAAGTGCTCCGTCGCCCGCGCGGTGAAGTGGTAGCGATCGTCGCCCAGGCTGATGAGGATGACGGGCGTCTGCGAAAGATCCACGTCCTTGCACCGGTCGAAGAGCAGCGCGTGCATCCGGTCATTGAGCTGCCCTTCCTGCCCGTACATGTTCCACGTGCCCGACGCCAGCACCAGCACGTCCGCAGCGGTGAGATCCTCCGGCCCGCAGAGTTCCGCGCGCTTCGCCGTCACCGCGACCTGCGGCGCGCGCTCCTGCAGCAACGCCACCAGCTGCTCCACCACGTACTCCGTGTGGCCGCTGGTGGATGCGAAGATGATGGTGATGGAGGAGGCGGGCATGGGGGAACTGTAGCATTTCTCATTCATCATTATCCATTATCAATTATCCATTCTCCATTACACTCTTCCCATGGATCGATCCGAATTCGAACGCATCGCCTCCGACGCCCTCGACGCCATCCCGCCCCGGCTGCGCGCGGCCATGGGGGACGTCGTCATCGTCATCGAGGACCGCCCCACGGGACGTAACGCGCGCCGCAAAGGACTGCTCTTGGGCCTCTACGAGGGCATCCCCCTCACGGCGCACGACCGCGACTTCAGCGGCAAACTGCCGGACAAAATCACCCTCTTCCGCGAGCACATCGAACGGTTTGCAGAGGAGCAGGGCGAAGACATCTCCCACGTCATCCGCGAAACCGTCTGGCACGAAGTCGGCCACTTCTTCGGCTTCGACCACGACCGGATCCATCTGATGGAGAAGCGGTGGAGGGAGAAACGCGACCCGGCAGTAGAGACGTAGCGCCGCTACGTCTCTACTGCCGCGCGCTGATCGGATACATGATGCGGTTGCCGATGCGGTAGAGCTGCGTGAAGAGCCACTGCCACAGGCGGGTGGATGCCGGCAGGGAACCGTCCCGGGCGTACTGCAGGGCGATGGCGGCGAAGCGCTTTCCCTCCCGCTCCATCCGCGCCAGCGTCCGCGGCCGCCGGTCGACCACGAGACCGAACTCCCCGCGCCGCACCATGCACTTGGGCTCGTAGTACCGAAGGATCACCGATCCGCCGTAGTACTTGATGGCCTCGGAGAGATGCAGCGTGGTGAGGGACATCAGCGCCTTCCACGCGATCATGGGGGCGCCGCCCGCAAAGAAAAAAGCGAAGGGCTTTCCCTTGAATTGCCCCGCGGAACGCGTGTCGCGGTCCAGCCCGAAGGCCCCCATGCGGTCGATCAGGTTTTTGCAGTGCGCGGGAACGGAGAAGTTCCAGACGGGCGAGAAGAACGCGACTCCCGCCGCCCCCTCTACCATCTCCCGCACGCGGCGGAAATCCGGCTCGTCCTCCGCATCGCCGTAGTGCGCCAGCGTGAAGTGCCGGAGCTCCAGATCCCGGATGCGCACCCGCTCCACCGTCACGCCCCCCGCCTCCGCCCCCGCCGCGAACCGGTCCGCCAGGAAGTCTGTATTGCTCGGATGATTGGTTCCTGCAATGAAAACCGTGATGCGAACCGGTGCGGGAGCGGCGGCAGGCATGCTGCGTTACGAACGGAAGACGACCTGCACCTCCACGGGCACCAGCGGCTCCAGCAATTTGTCGCCGTAGGAGTCGTTGCCGATGCCGAATTCCTGTCGCGGCAGGTCGTAGGTGGCCCGCAGCATTTCATCGGTGAGGACGGCGTCGAAGGTGGCGGGCAGCGTCGTGTCCTTGATCGTCAGGTCGCCGGTGATCTGGTAGGTGTTGCCGCCCGTCGACATGATGGACGTGGAGCGGAACGTGGCGAGCGGGTACGTGGCGACATCAAAGAAATCCGCCTGCTGCAGGTGATTGGTCAGGCCGGCGGCGTCGGTTTCCACGCTGGTGACGTCGATGACGGCGTCCACGCTGGCCCGGGCGAAGTTCTGCGGATTGTCCGCAGCCGGCGTGATGGACACGGTGAAGGTGTTGAACGTGCCCTCATGGTTGATGAGGTTGCTGCGCCCCTGAAACGCGATGAAGCTGCGCTCCGGATCCATCTCCAGCGACCGCCCGGTGAAGGGCTCCTGTCCGTCGGGCACGAGACGCTGGCTGTCGTCGATCACCGTGGTGGAGCACGCGGCGAGGACGAGGGAGAGCGAGAGGACGCAGAGCGATGCGGCAAACCGTTTCATAGGAGAAAAGGGGAAGGAAGTGGATGAAGTCTCACTCTAGCGAATCGAAGACGAAGATGCGAGAGGAAAGGCAATGGTTGCGTGGAGAGTGGCAGACCAGAAGGTTCTCGACGGAAACTCTCTCATCGAGACTGTTATAGGCTGGTACAAGGTCTTGAGGAACATTCCTAGAATTTATTCAATAACCTCAAAGCTCGTATAAAAATTTTCAAAATTGGTGATTTCTTCCTCTGAGAAGACATGCCCATACATAACGAAAATTGAATCCTTGGATTCTACATACACAGTCTTGTTTATGGAATTACTTGCTGCAAAAGGTATCTCCAGAAGCACTGCGTCACGTCCTTGAATAGATATGTTTCGTCGAATCTCATTGGGAGGACGGTTTCCGTTTCTCTTGAGATAGTTCTCAATAGAATTAATTTGAGCATTCTTTGGAATTATCGTCACCGTCCAATCCCACGGTTCAACCAGATCATCCGCAGATTCAGGAGAAGCAAAACCGATTGCTTGTGGCCCTCCAGAGGTCAAATCAACAACAGACCAATCCACAGGATGCAGAATTGAGAAGTGAAGCTCCTGATTTACATACGTCTGCATTCCAACACTGCTCACAGCTTCTTTAGCAACAGAAGAAATGGAGCTAGATGATGTCTCCATCATAGAAGACACACTCTCATCCGATTGGATTGGAGCTTGCGAAGTGCAGGCACTGAAGACCAATGCGATAGATAGAACTGAAGCTGTAGAGAGATATTTTTGCATACGCAGATAATAGCAGGACAAAAATACACTACAAACCCATAGGGTTCTGATTGCAAACACCTCAAATCGCCTCATTGATTCTAAATTTTATATCTCCTGATTGTGGCAGCCCCACGGGGAATCGAACCCCGGTTCCCAGGCTGAAAACCTGGTGTCCTAACCGCTAGACGATGGGGCCACTGGCACATAATGAACGAAGCAGCGTTCACTGCCGCGCCAGTATATCGGCAGACGGCGGCAATGCCAGCGAATTCCTCTGCCGGATCCTCCGGAGCGCTGCCTACAGCAAGGCCATCGCGATGGCGAAGTAGAGGAGGATGCTGACGTTGTCCTGCACGATGGTGCCGATGGGGCCGCTGGCGTCCGCGGGGTCCAGCCGCAGGCGGTGGAAGCCGAAGGGGAAGAGCACGCCGGTCACGATGGCCGAGAGGATGCCGCAGAAGAGCGTCAGTCCCAGCACCAGGGAGACCGCCGCATTGCCGTAGAGAACGAGGCTCATGCCCCACAGCAGCGTCGCGCAGCAGAGCGCCAGCAGCAGCACGATGACCATCTCGCGCGAGACGTACCGGAAGAAGGGCAGCGAGGCATCCGCCGAGAGATCGCGGATGAGGTAGGCATTCATCTGGATGGCCACGGCGTTGGTCATGAAGACGATCAGCGGGATGAAGGCCGCCAGCAGCAGCGTCTGCTCCAGCGTCGCCTGGAAGAGGTGGATGATCCCGGCGCTCAGGATGCCGCCCGCCATGCCGATGAGCAGCCACGGCAGCCGGTGGCGCAGCGACGTGAGGGGGGACACCTGGAAGATGGTGGCCGCGAAGGCGTGGGGATGCGTGATACCGGCCAGGCGGAGGAGGTCCTCGCGCATCTCGCGGTAGAGGATGCGATGGATGGCATCGGAGGGGACCACGCCCAGAAAGGTCCCCTTCCGGTCCACCACGGGAACGGCCTTGATGTTGTGCCGCAGCGCCATGTACGCGGCCCGCTCCCGGTCCGCCGTCTCCCGCACCGTGCAGAGCTTGCGGGGTTCCACCACGCGCGCCAGCCGGGCCGTGGAGCGCCGCGCGGAGAGCTCCTTGAGGGAGAGCACGTTCACGAGGCGGTCCCGGTCATCCAGGATGTAGATGTAGTTGAGAGTATCCAAACGGGGGATCTCCTTGTGGATGCGCGCCTGCACCGCGCCGACCGTCTCCGTCAGCCGGGCCGTGGGCACGCGCGACGTGCAGTAGCGCATGACGCCGGAATGGTGAGGGACGGCGGGCGGGGGGCGCCCGGCGGCAGGGTTCGGTTGCATTTTCGCCAGCCTACCACAGCGGGGGCGCGAGAAGAAACAGTCGCGGCGGGCAGGGGGGAGGACGGCGAGTCCGTAAAAAGTGGGCGCTTCGCGCAAGGTCGTTTACTGTACTTTGGTTGGGGAGAGGAGGACAATCCGGCCTTCCTTCCGCTCCTCCCATGACACACCGCCCCCTCGCCGTCCTCTCCCTCGCCGCCCTCGTCCTGGGCAGCTGCGCCCCCGCCACGGATACCGCAGGGCGGTCGTTGCGCGGCATTCCCCTCTCCACGCTCGCGGCGGCCGTGCAGACGGCGCAGTCGGCGGAGTTCGCCGGAGGCGTGCGGTACGCCGAGACGCCCGTGACCATCGATCGCGCGCTCTCTGCGGATTTCGCCATCGGGGAAATTGCGAACATGGCGGCGATGGAGCGGGCCTACGGCGTCACCTTCACCGAGGCGGACCGCCGGGCGCTGGCGGAGGACAAATTCATCCTCAAGCCGCTGCCCGAAACGAGCATCCGCCCCACGGTGCCGGCGGGACAGCGGGCGGATCTGTACCGCGAGTTCCTCAGTCTCTACGCCGCCGTGCGCGGACCCGCCGACCCCCGCGACCGCGCGCCGGAGCATGCCGTCTTCCTCACGTCCGATCTGTTCTTCCACTCCTACAACCTGCTCTACGTGGAGCTGCTCAAGGAGATGGAGAATGCGGTGTTCTATCCCGCCATGCGCGACCTCGCAGAGCGGTTCTACGAAGAAGCGGCAGCCAAGGCGCAGGCGGCGAGCGGGGAGGAAGCGGAGAAGTGGACCGTCGTGCGCAACTACTTCGCGGTGCCCCATACGCTCTTCTCCCTGGCGAGCACGCCCCTCACGCGCGAGAGCTACCTGACGGAGGAGGGCGGCATGCGCGATCCGGCGCAGGTGATGCAGGAGTTTGCGGCGCAGGATCAGGCTGTGGATACGGAGGAGCGGGCGGTCGCCTTCGTGCGACAACTGCGGCTGGAACCAGAAAGCGAAGAAGCGGTCCTCAGCGACGTGCGCCGGGCTTTTCAAGCCAAAGGAAGGAGTATCCCGGCCGTGCTGGAGGAGGAGTACCTGGACTACGCCGTGCAGGAGGACATCCGGTTCGAGACCGATTGGACCCAATTCACGCCGCGCAGCCACTATACGTCCAGCTCGCTGCGCCGCGCGTACTTCCGCGGCATGACGTGGTTCATCCAGCTGCCGTTCTTCGTGAAGAGCCCCGCGCTCACGGAGGAAGCCTTCGCCATCACGCAGCTCTTGGCCGAGAACCCGGAGCAGCTCGCAGCGTACGCGCGGCTGGAGGCGATGATCAATTTCCTCGTGGGCGGCAGCGACGACCTGATGCCGGCCGACTACCTGCAGGCGCTGGATCATGCGAAGGATGCGGACGATCCGGAAGCGGCCATCATGGAGTTTCTCGCCGGAGCCCGCGCTCCGCGCATCAAGAGCATCCCCGCCGCCTACCCCTCCATCGGGGACGTGCAGACCGCCGACGTGCTGCTGGCCACCAAGGGCATGCGGTTCTTCAGCGGCAAGTTCATCATCGACAGCGAGTGGACCGGGCAGCTCACGCAGGGCGACGAAGCGGTCAAGCCGGGCTACACGCAGAAGCTGCCCCCGATGGCCTCCGCGTTGCAGGTCATGGCCCTGCTGGGATCCGACTACGCGCGCAGTCGCATTCCCACGCTGGATTTCTATGCGCCCCACACGCGCGAAGCCATCGATCAGGCCATGCGGGAACTGGCGGAGGAGACGGCAACCCTGGACGACGACTACTGGCGGGAGAACCTCTACACGGGGTGGCTGTGGACCATCCGCTCGCTCTTCGACTGGCAGAAGACGCACCGGGCGCAACTGCCGCGTTTCATGCAGAGCGAGCGCTGGGCAGCCAAGACCCTGCAGACCGCCGCGGGCTTCTGGACGGAGCTGCGTCACGCCACGCTGCTCTACGCCAAGCAGTCGTTCGCGGAGCTGGGCGGCGGTCCGGATCCGTGCGATCCGCGCCCCATCCCCGCCCCGCCCAAGGGGTACATCGAGCCGCAGCTGCAGGCCTACGACCGGCTGGCCTACCTGGCCGAGCGCACCGAGACAGGACTGACCGAACGCGGGTTTGCAGAACTGCGCAACCTGGAAAACCTGCGCGCCTTCCGCGAAGCGCTGGACCTGGCGCGCGCGTACGCGGCACGGGAATTGGAAAATGAGCAGCTGCAGGAACAGGTGCGGGAGGTGACCGGGCCGGATCCGTGGGATGAGACGAAGACGTGCACCACCTTCCGCCTGGAAGGAGACAGCGACTGGGAGCAGATCCGCCTGGGCATCCTCGATGCGCTGACGGAAGCCCTGCCGGCACCCGTGGAGGGGCCGATCGTCTCCGCCAAGGACAAGCGCGCCGCCGTCCTGGCGGACATCCACACGGGCGGCGACAGCGCCAATCCGCCCCGCGTCCTCTACCAGGGCGTGGGCGTGCCGGCCGTGATCTTCACCGCCGTGCGGGATGCAAACGGCCCGCGCCTGACCGTCGGCTTCACGTACACGCACTACGAGTTCACGGAGCCCTACGGCGACCGGCGGCTCACGGATGAAGCGTGGCAGGAGCGCTTCTACGAACCCACCGACGATCCGTACGCGGCATTCACGTATACGGAACCCGCCACCTGGCCCGCGCGCAACAGCTGGTACGACCCGCTCTTCGTCCGATGACCACGCCCGCCGGCCCCCTCCTCCTCGTCCTCGCGGCTGCATTCCTGACTGCTTCCTGCGCTGCAGAACCGTCCGCTGAACCGATCACGCCGCTCCTCCCGCCGGACGCGCTGCACACGATCATGACCGGGCTCTACGGGGTCCGGCAGCGGGCATCCCGGGCAACCGGTCCCGTGGGCGCCGTGGTCATCCCCCACCATCTCGCCTCCCCCGAAGCCATCGCCCTCGGCATCCGCGCGCTGGCGCATGACCCGCCCGCCCGCATCGTCCTGCTGTCCCCCGATCACTTCGGCGCGTGCCCGACGCTGCTCTGCGCCACGCAGCGTCCTTTCCACACCCTGCTCGGTCCCGTCCCCACCGACGATGCCGCCGTCACCTCCCTCCTGCGCTCGCCGCTGGTGTCGGAGCAAAGCACGCTCTATGCGCGGGAGCACGGCATCGGCGCGGTCCTCCCCTTTGCGGCGCACCTGCTGCCCGCGACGCCCGTCGTCCCGCTCGTCCTCTCCCTGCAGGGCTGGCGCGGGGAACGAGAGAATCTGCGGGCGCTCCTGCACGAGGCGCTGGGCGCGGACGGCGCGCTGGCCGTGAGCAGCGATTTCTCGCACTACCTGCCGCTGGCAGAAGCGGATGCCATGGATGCGCGCACCATCGACACCCTCCTCCGCGGGGATCTCGATGCCGTCGCGGCATTGGAAAATCCCGCGCAGAGCGACTGTCCCGCCTGCCTGTGGCTGCTGACGTCCCTCGCTCAGGAACGCGGATGGGGATCGGGAACGGTGCTGCTGCACACCAACGCCGCGCGCCTGCTGGGCGCACCCGACGCGCCGGAAACCACCAGCCACTTCACGATCCTGTGGGAGCGGTAGGAACCGAGTCACATCACCCCCCACACCAGCTTCGCCGCAGTCGCCAGGGCGATCAGGAGAAGCAGCACGCGGATGTACCCGTGCCCGCGCCGGAGCCCGAACCGTACGCCGATCCACGCCCCCAGCGCGTACCCCGCCCCCAGCGCGATCCCTTCGGGAAAACGGATGAAACCCAGAAGCAAGAAGGACACTGATCCTGCAACGGAAACGAGGAAGCCAACAAACCGCGCAATGGCCGCGCCTTGCGTGAGCGAAAGACCACCCCAAGCTAGCAGCAGCATCAAAATGGTCCCGTACCCCGTTCCAAAGAATCCCCCGTAGATGCCCAAGGGAAAGGAGAGAAGGAGCAGGCTGTTCCGCCGTCGTCCGTTTACCGTGCCGTCGTGCGCTCCCAAGGAGGGCCGCAACAGCAACAGGATCGCGATGCAGACGAGAAATACGGCAACAATAATAGTAAGTAAGTCATGCGAAACCACCGATACCAGCTGCGCCCCGATGACGGCACCGATTGCCTCGATTCCTCCAATCAGAAGTGCGAAGCGCAGATCCAGTTTGCCATGACGGTAGAACTGCACGGCGCCTGTCAGTTCCCCGAAGAGCGCAGCGAAGCGGTTCGTTGCAATCGCCAGGTGCACCGGCATGCCGGTGAGCAGCAATGCAGGGAAGCTGACCAATCCGCCGCCGCCCACACTCCCCCCGTAGAACCCGGCGATGAAGCCGCCACAGAGGAGGATCAGGAGAGAGCCGATCGTCACGTCCTGCAGCACCGTGCCAGCATACCAACGACGATTGCAGAAAGCATGCGCATAGGAAAAAAGCGGCACCGGCCGCTCTTTCCTGAGAATGAGGCTGGGGACCGCTTAGCAGCAGCCACCGCAGCAACCATCACCACCAATCATAGGAAAGGGGGAAAGAAGCTAGGACTGGAATGGTAGCAGAGCGACCTGCCCCTGTCTAGCACTCTCATAAAAAGAGTGACAATTTCCTCAGAACCCCTGCTTCCTCCCCAGTTCATCCCGATGATACTGCCCGAACTCCGTAACCTTCCGCGCCGTCTCGTTGTCCAACACCGGACCTTCCACACACAAGCGAATGCCCAGCGGATCGACCGTGCAGTTGCCGCACAGGCCGTAGCCGCACTTCATGTACCGCTCGAAGGAGAGCTGCGCGGGGACGGCGTGCGCGTGGGCCAGATCGGAGACGGCCAGCAGCATGCGCTCGGGGCCGCAGGCAAAGATGGCTTGTGGCTTGTGGCTTGTGGCTTGTAGCAACGATGCCAGTACTTCCACGTTGTACCCTTTGTGCCCCTCGGACCCGTCGTCCGTGGCAATATGCAGCGTGGCACCGGGCAACGCAGACAGTTCATCCACGTAGAGCAGGTGCTCTTTGCTCCGCGCCCCGATGATGATGTCCAACGTGCAGCCGTCTTTCAATGCTTCATGCGCGGCGAAGTACATCGGCGCCGCCCCGTAGCCCCCCGCCACCAGGATCAGGTGCTGCCCCGGCTCCCACCGGTACCGCGTTCCGAACGGCCCGCGCAAGCCGACCAAATCGCCTGTGTTGCACTGCGCCAACTGCTTCGTCATGTCCCCCACCGCGAAGAACGTCACGCGAAGATGGGTGCCGTCATCGAAGGCGACGCTCATCGGAATCTCGTCCACCCCCGGCAGCCACAGCATCACAAACTGCCCCGGCACCGCCCCGAGCGAGCCATCGAATGTGAACGTCTGGACCATCGCCGTCTCCCGCTTGGTTTCGACAATGCGATAGGTGTGGGGAAGCCGGGATTGGAGAGGGATGTTCTGCAGGGACATGGAACGCCCGGAGTATAGTGCTGAACACGAAAAAACGGGAATGGATAATTGATAATGGACAATGGATAATGACGAGCGTTCCGTGCTGCGAAATACTGGGTGTATGGAACGCACCAATCCAATTCGGGACAAATCCTATTCCTTTGCACTGCATATCATTCAATTATGCCTCTGGCTGCAACATCAGCAGAAAGAATACGTGCTCAGCAAGCAATTACTGCGTGCAGGAACCAGCATCGGAGCCAATGTTGAAGAAGCTCAGCACGCGCAGAGCAAAAAAGATTTCATCAACAAATGCTCCATATCACTCAAAGAAGCCACTGAAAGTCGATACTGGCTTCGATTGATACGCGACTCGTTTCCCTCCTCTGCCCCACAATGCACGACGCTCCTGCAAGACTTGACGGACATTCTCAAGTTGCTCACGGCCATCATCCGAACCGCGAAAGGCTCCTGACACGATCATTATCCATTATCAATTATCCATTGTGCATTAATTTCCGGTGCATGGAGCCGATCAGCTCCCCCACCTCCTTCACCCCCTCAGCCCTGCCCCATTCTTCCATCTCTTCGCAAACCTTCCTGAAGACGTCCTCCCCCCGTTCCCACACCGCCGTCCCGATGCCGATGAGAGACGCGCCCGCGAGCATCAGCTCGATGGCATCTTCCCCCGTGCGGACACCGCCCGTCCCGATGATCGGCAGCTTTCCTTCCGTCGCCACGTAGACGTCGGCGATGCAGCGGACCGCCAGCGGCTTGATGGCCGGGCCGGAGATCCCGCCGACTTTGTTCGCCAGGATCGGCATTCTGCTTTTCAGATCAATCGCCATGCCGGGGCCCGCCGTGTTGATGACGGTGAAGCCATCGGCACCCGCCTCCGCGCACGCGCGCGCGATCTCGGCAATCGAGAGCACGTTGGGGGAGAGCTTCACCAACACCGGCGTCTTCCCGGCGACCGCTTTGACCGCCCGCGTGACATTGGCCGCATCGGGAGCCGAGCAGGCGAAGGGCTTCCCGAATTCATCCTCCACGTTGGGGCAGCTGATGTTCACCTCCAACAGATCGGGCTGCAACGGAAGCAATGCCTCCGCTGTGTGCGCATAGTTCTCCACGGATTCCGCGATGATGTTGAGAATCAGCGGGACGGGCTTGTCATG
>CAYZGJ010000020.1:0-18285 GCA_964478005.1 uncultured Candidatus Peribacteria bacterium | reverse complement strand
CGGAGCACAAGATCGCGGTGTACGACCTGGGCGGAGGCACGTTCGACATCTCCATCCGGGACATGGGCGAGGGCGTCTTCGAAGTGCTGGCCACCAACGGCGACACGCACCTGGGCGGCGATGACTTCGACCAGGCCGTCATCGATTGGATCCTCGCGGAGTTCAAGAAGGAGAGCGGCATCGACCTGTTTGGCGACAAGATCGCCATGCAGCGCCTGAAGGAAGCCGCGGAGAAAGCGAAGATCGAACTTTCCTCCGCCACCGGGACGGAGATCAACTTGCCGTTCATCACGGCGGATGCCTCCGGTCCCAAGCATCTGCAGCTCTCGCTCTCCCGCGCCAAGCTGGAATCGCTCGTCGCGGACCTCATCGAGCGGACGGTGGAACCGTGTTTGAAAGCGATGAAGGACGCCAAGATCGGCAAGGACGACATCGCGGAAGTGGTCCTCGTGGGCGGCATGACGCGCATGCCCAAAGTGACGGAGAAGGT
This sequence comes from uncultured Candidatus Peribacteria bacterium, assembly GCA_964478005.1. Taxonomy (GTDB): domain Bacteria; phylum Patescibacteriota; class Gracilibacteria; order Peribacterales; family Peribacteraceae; genus JAKQEM01. The sequence continues at coordinate 17,795 of CAYZGJ010000020.1, read as the reverse complement.
GAAGGAAGTTTTCGGCAAGGAGCCCCACAAAGGGGTGAATCCGGATGAAGTCGTCGCCATCGGCGCGGCCATCCAGGGCGGCGTACTGGGAGGGGACATCGACAAGGACATCGTGCTGGTCGACGTCTCGCCGCTGTCGCTGGGTATCGAAACGATGGGCGGCGTTGCCACGAAGATCATCGAGCGCAACACGAAGATCCCCACCACCAAGAGCCAGGTCTTCTCCACGGCCGCCGATTCCCAGCCCTCGGTGGAAGTGCACGTGGTCCAGGGCGAGCGTGAGCTGGCGCGGGACAACAAGTCCCTGGGCCGTTTCATCCTGGACGGCATCCCGCCCGCGCCCCGGGGCGTTCCCCAGATCGAAGTCACGTTCGACATCGACAGCAACGGCATCCTGAGCGTGAAAGCCAAGGATCTGGGAACCGGCAAAGAGCAGCACATCACCATCCAGGGATCGACGGGCCTCAGCAAGGAAGAGGTGGAGCAGATGCGCAAAGACGCGGAACTCCACGCCGAAGAGGACAAGCAGAAGCGCGCGCTCATCGATGCCCGCAACACGGCCGACGCCCTCGTCTTCAACCTGGACAAGCAGATGAGAGAGCACGACGCGCGCATTCCCGACGCTACCAAGAAGACGGTCAATGAGAAGCTGAACGAACTGCGGGAGCTGCTCCAGAAGGAGGATGCCACGGTCGAACAGCTGGCCCGGAAGACGGAAGAGCTGGCATTGGCATCCCAGGAGATCGGCAAGATCGTCTACGAGGAGGCGCAGAAAAAGCAGTCGGCAGAAGCCGCAGGAGACGGGAAGAAGGATGATGTCGTGGACGCCACCGTGGTGGAGGAAGAGTCGAAATCCGGCGAGAACAACGGATAATTGCCGTTATTAGTTGATTATGGTACAATGAATGGATTGTCGCAGTCCGCGACGGTCCGGTCCACACACACCCTATGCGGCGCGTTTTCCCTCCATCCGTTGAGCCGTGGATTCCGATCATCGTGTCGGCGCTCCTGACCGGCGTCCTCCTCTGGATCGGGACGTGGAACGGCGAAACGATGCGGGCGCAGAGCAGCGGCGACCGGGTGGTGGAATACCACGACGTCACCCGACCGGAGGGCGCCCTCATGCAGGTGGGCATTCAGAACTTCTTCCGGTGTCCGGGATCAGGAACGTTCCCTCTGCTCCACGGCAAGCTGGCGTCGGATACGGATACGCCGTTTCTGGTCTACGAGTACCTGTCCCGTCATATCGATCCGCGGAACGCGCTCCACCCCTCCAAAGGATGGCTGCGACACTACAACTGGGTGCAGGAGCAGTATCCGCTGGAGCGTTTCCGCCGCGACCGGTTCTACTACGTGTGGACGTCGGTCCCACTGCGGATGCAGTGCGGAATAGGACTGTCACTTGCGACGGATGCCATCATGCCGACGAGCGGCAGCTCCTCCAAGAGTTCCGCAGCCGGCAGCAGCGCGGCGGGAGGCGGCACGACCAATTCCTCGCTGGTGTGCCTTCCGTGCGGCAACGGCTGCGTCTTTCATAATCCGGCGGCGGGACCTCTGAACTGTCCTGCGCTGGATTCGGTGCAATGTGGGGTCGTCGCAGGTGCCTGCATCCGTACGGATGCCGGTGCGCCGGCGGCATCGTCTCTTTCGATCCAGGCGTCGTCCGCCTCCCTGTCCGATTCCGGCACTCCAGGATCGTCGTCTGCGGCAACGGCAAGCATGGCATCGTCCGCATCCCCATCTGTCTCCAGTGCCGCCACCGTGCTGTCCACCTGCGGCAACGGCATCCGGGAAGGCGTCGAAGAGTGTGACGGAGAGGAGGGATGTGGTGCGGACTGCAAGCTTCCATCGGACATCACCTTTACGGAACTGGTCACAGCAGTTCCCTGGACGGAGCCGACCTTTGCGCTGCGAGGCAACGCACAGTGGCAGAGCGGCTTCTACGCGTTTGCGGATCGGGACGTGCTCTACAGCGCCTGGGGCACGACCGGCACGGTTGCTGCCGCGGTACCGGTGACCTCGTACAACAGTCCCTATACCGCCATTTCCTTCCATACGCTGGATGGGCAACCGGTCATCTACGGCGCGCAGTACACCGTCTGCATCAATCGGAGCGGAGCAGTGGATATGTCTTGCCACCCGCAGACGACCACGCAGGCTACGTACCCCATCGAACATTTGGCCACTGTCAACGAGCAGACCCTCGCGCGGGAGCGGCTTCGGGGGGGCGAAGGCAAGCCGGTCCTGACATTCCAAGGGACGATCTATCGCGTGAATGACGGCATCCTGGAGCGACTCGACTTCCAGTCGGCAACCCTGATGCAGTGGGTGCCGCATGCGCCGATGCCAGGCTACGCAGCCGCTCTTGTGGAGCACGAGGGCAAGATCCATGCTCTGTCCTACGACGGCCGCTTCCTCTACGTATCGGCCGATGCGCAGATGTGGGACACCACGGTGGTGGGAGGCATCGATTTCTGGATCACCCGGGACACCCTGCTCAGCCAAAACGGACATCTGCTCGTCGTGGGCAGACGCAACGGCGCCACCGCCGACAGCGTGCTCATCTGGCCTCCCGCCACTCCCGACACCGTGCCCGAGAGCATCGTGCGGATGCACCTGGCCACGGCGAACGCCCCCGTAGGAACAAGCGGCATGTGCACCATGGCCCAAGCATCGATGCAGTGGCACTTGCCGGCGGCTGTCGAGCTGCAATCGATTGCGGCAGCGGTGGAAAAGGTCTACCCGGGCATCCACCGCTCCCTGACCTGTCAGGACGCGACCGTCGCGTTTCCGTCAGGAACGCGCGCGCCCGTCGACCGCTCGCTCAATTCTGAAGCACGGATCCTGCTTGCACACGGACCCGCAGAGTGGAGTGCCGCCTCGCCAGCGCCTGCATGCGCCGAGCTGTTCGGTCCGCAGAACCATACGGCTGATCCCCGCACCCAAAACATTATCTGGCGCAGGGCGACAAGCGGAGTACTCACCGTTTCCGCCGACCGGTGCGCGGACCGCAATACGCTGGTCCAGGTGCAGTGCAACGGAACGGACATCGTCACGCTGGGGGAAATGACCTGTGCCCACGGATGCCTGCGGGGAGTCTGCATGGACCCTCTCCAGCAATGCGGAGACGGCATCACCAATGTGCGAGAAGAGTGTGATGACGGCGATCAAAACGGCATACCCTGCGATCCGGGCAGCACCTCCTGCCAGTACTGCGACCGGGCGTGCCGCCGGGAAACCGTACGGGCGGATCAATGCGGCGACGGCTGGGTGACGGGTGGCGAGCAGTGCGATGACGGCAATGCGCAGGGCGGCGACGGCTGCAGCGCGCTCTGTCGGTGGGAGATGACCGCTGCGCCCGCCTCTGCCTGCACGGACTCCGACGGCGGCAAAGCCCCCGGCGCCTACGGCGAAGCGCGGATGACCGGCGACCATCCGACCGTGCTCCTGGAAGATATGTGCCTGAGCGTCTTGAGTAACGGCTACACGCAACCCGTGGAAAGCTGCAGCGGGCCGTCGTGCCGGCAGCGCGAAGCGTTTTGCGACGGTGCCGATGCGCGCACTCTTTCCACGTCCTGTCCGGCAGGCTGCTTCCGGGGTGTCTGCGCGCATCCTACGGAGCAGACAACATGCGTCGGCGCGTCCGAGTGTCCGGCGGGCAACGCGTGCTGGAACGGCCGTTGCGTGCCCGCTCCCGTGTGCGGGGACGGCTATCCGGACACGGGTGAGGGATGCGACGATGGCAATCCGGTGAACGGGGACGGCTGCTCGGCGAATTGTAGACGGGAAGAGGGATATCGATGTTCAGGCGCACCGAGCCAGTGCCGACTGATGCCGATCTGCGGCAATGGCATCGTGGAGAGCGGCATGTGCGTCGACACATTCCAAGACGGACGCCGTTGTTTGATGCATGGCGACTATACCTACTACGGCGTGTCCTGCCTCACCGACGCGGACTGCGACGAGCAGTGCGATGACGCCAACAACGATACGAGCGACGCGTGTTTGCACTGGTGGCAAGGACAAACATGCCGGGAAGCGGTCTGTGGTGATGGCGTCGTGTGTTCCGCCGAGAATTGTACGACCGGTCCGGATCATGGACCGGAGCAATGCGATGATGGCAATATGGATGACAACGACAGCTGCGATAGCACCTGCCGCAGCATCAATCATCGCGCATTCGTGACGCAGACGATTCAGAATGGCGATCTGGGTGGTCTCTCCGGCGCAGATGCGATTTGTCAGGCGCAGGCGGATGCAGCGGGACATGCGGGCACATGGAAAGCGATTCTTTCCGACAGAACCATCGATGCGCGCGACAGGATTGTTCTCAGCGGACCCGTCTATGCCGCCGGACATCCTCTGACCAAAATCGTCGATGATGAAGCAGAGCTCTGGAGCGGCACCCTGCATTCCCGCATCGTGCACGCCGCTTCAGGTTTATCCGTCAGCGGACCGGTCTTCACCGGTTCCGATGCCGCCGGGCGTGTAATGACCAATGCCAACGGGCCCATGGACTGCAACGGCTGGACCAACGGCACATCGCTGTACGTGGCGCGCACGGGTGCTGCAACCACGCTGGCCGATGACGCCAGCTGGATCAGCCAGGGACAGCAGTCCTGCGGCACTGCGCAACGACTCTACTGCATTTCGGTCTCCGCTTGCGGCAGTGACGCCGATTGCGGCAATGCGCGCTGCCAGGCAGGCGCGTGCGTGCCGCAATGAAAGAAAAGCAATCAGGCCCCGACCATCTTCGCGAATTCCACCAATCGGTTGCTGTACCCCCACTCGTTGTCGTACCAGGCGAAGACTTTGGCGAGGGTGCCGTTCATCACCTGGGTGGAGGACGCGTCGACGATGCTCGAGCGGGCGTCGCCCTTGAAGTCCATGCTGACGAGGGGGCGGGATTCCAGACCCAGAATGCCCTTCAGTGAACCGGCCTCTGCCGCGCGGAATGCATCGTTGATCGCCTCCGCGGTCGTTTCCTTCTTCAGAACCACGGTCAGGTCGGTCAGGCTGACGGTGGGGGTGGGAACGCGGACGGAGAGCCCGTTGAGCTTGCCTTTCAAATGCGGCAGCACGAGGCCGACGGCTTTGGCGGCTCCCGTCGTCGTCGGGATCATGTTGAGGCCGGCGGAGCGCGCGCGGCGCAGGTCCTTGTGCGGGAAATCGAGGATGACCTGATCGTTGGTGTAGCTGTGGATGGTCGTCATCAGCCCGTGTGCGATGCCGAATGCGTCATCCAGCACCTTTACCACGGGCGCAAGGGAATTGGTGGTGCAGGATGCGTTGCTGACGACGTGCATGGATGCGGCTTCGTACGTGTCATCATTGACGCCGATGACGAACGTCCCGTCCACTTCATCCTTCGCCGGAGCGGAAATAATGACCTTCCGCGCTCCCGCCTGCAGGTGCAGCGCCGCATCGGCCTTCTTGGTGAAGCGACCGGTGCACTCCAGCACGACATCCACGTACAACTCCTTGTGTGGCAGCTTGGACGGATCCTTCTCCGCCGTCATCGTCACGCCGTCAAACGCTTTGGGATTGTCGTAGGTTCCGTACGTGGAATCGAACGTGAATAAGTGCTTCAACGTTTCATCTTCCGTCAGATCATTGATGAGAACGACTCTGAGATCGGGATGCTTCTGCAGAATGATACGCAGTGCCTGGCGTCCGATGCGGCCGAAGCCGTTGATGGCGAGATTCATAGGAGGAGATGAGGAGAGGAATGAGAAGAGGAGAGGATCCATGTCTCCATGCTGACACTAGCAGAGTCGTTCCTGTGCTACAATTCTGACACATGCCGCTTTCGCAAACCATCATCGATGCCACGTTGCGCGCACCACACGGCGAGGCGGCATATCGAATCGTCGAACGGCTGACGGATGCAGGATTCGACACGTGGTGGGTGGGAGGTCCCGTGCGCGACATGCTGGAGGGAACGGTGCCCCGCGATATCGACATCGCAACAGCCGCGCATCCGGAAGACGTCTTGCGTCACTTTCCCGGTGCGACGATCGCCGAAGGCGCGCTGGGCAGCACCCGCGTGCGGGAGGGGAGGTTCCTGTTCGAAGTGACGACCTTCCGCAGGGAATCCGCGGAGGCTGTCGGACGCAAACCCGTGGAGGTGCAATTCGGCACCCGGGAGGAAGATGCCGCCCGGCGGGATCTGACGATCAACGCGCTCTACGTCCAGCCCGTCAGTCGGGATCTCTACGATCCGTACGGCGGGGAAGCGGACCTGCAGGAGCGTCTGATCCGCTTCATCGGCGAGCCCGGCGAGCGCATCCGCCACGATCCGCTGCGCAGCCTCCGGGCCGTCCGCATGCGGGCGCGCATCCGGGGGCAGTACCATCCGGACACGTTCCGGGCCCTCCACGAGCATGCCGCGCTTCCCGCCACCCTTTCCGGAACGCGCCTGCTGGAGGAAGTGGAGAAATTGCTGCTGTACCCCCATCCGGAAACGGGCTTGGAGGATTTGTGGGAGCTCGACATCCTGGAACACATGCTGCCGGAGCTCCACCGCTGCAAAGGCGTGGCGCAGCCCAAGGACTACCATCACGAAGGCGACGTGTGGAATCATCTCCTCCAGTGCGTCGCCGCGTTCCGCGAGGAAGACCTCCTCGACGTGCGCATCGCGACGCTCTTCCACGATGTCGGCAAGGCGGAGACATTTTCGCTGGAGGAACGCATCCGCTTCGACAAGCATGCGGAAGTCTCCGCACAGATGACGGATGCCCTCCTCAAGCGATGGGGAATGAACGCGAAGCGCCGGGAGAAGATCAGCTGGCTCATCGCGCACCACATGATGATGGGGCCGCTGCCCGAGATGCCCGATGACCGGAAAGCGCATTGGTACCATCACCCGTGGTTTGAGGACTTGCTGCGCCTGTTCCGTCTGGACATCGCCGGGACCACGCCCTCGGACTACGCGCTGTATGACCGGATCGTCGCCGACCGCCACCGCTTCCTCGATGCGCATCCACTCCCGCTGCGGCCGCTGCTCACCGGAAAACGCGTCATGGAGCTGACCGGGCTGCAACCGTCCGCCCGCGTCGGGGAGATTCTGGAACTCCTGCGCGAGCAGCAGTCGAGCGGCGCGATCACCACCCGCCGGGAAGCGGAAGCATTCGTTCAGTCGCTGGAAACCGCCTCCTGACGCGCCCGTCGCCGCTTGCGCCGCAGCAGCCACGTGGCTGCGAGCACGAGTATCGCGAGTGCGATCATCACAGCCACTCCCGCCGTCGACCATACGAACGCCTGCTGCCACGCCCTGCCGAATGCGTATCCCACCACCAGAAACCACGCGCACCAGAGCACCGCACTCGCGACATTGTACGCATAGAAAGAGGCGCGTCCCATCTGGAATGCTCCGGCGACGAACGGGATGAACGGCCGGATGGGACCGACGAACCGGCCCAGGAACACGCTCTTGCCGTGGTGCTGCAGGAAGAACGCGCGGGCCTTCGCCAGCGGCGCGTGAAACCGCGCCCAGCGCTCCACGTGCACCCGTCCTATCCGCCCCAATTCGTAACTGACGGCATTGCCGATGATTGCTCCCGTCACCGCGGCCATCGCCAGCAGGCCGACATCAAACGAGGTGCGCGTGGAAGCCAGGCCGCCCATGATCACCAGCACCAACGTTCCGGGCACGAAGAGTCCCGTGAACACCAGCGATTCGCCCAGCGTCATCAGGAAGAGAATGAGATACCCCATGGTGCCCCAATCCACGATCCACGAAAGCAGCGAAGCGAAATCCATGGAGACAGTATACAGAGATCGCGCATATCAAATTTCAAATTTCCAATGTCACCATCTTCTCATCACCTGTTCATCAGAACGAAACCGGAATGTGCACCGCGGCCGCATTCTCCGGCAGGCCCGAAGGATTATCTTTCTCCAGGATCAGCGTCCCCGTGGCCGTCGCAGGCGGGGAGAAGGTCAGCGTGGCCGAGAAGGGGACGAAGTCCGTGGTCATCCAATCCCCCTGCGCCGTGGCGATCGCCAGCGCGATTTCATTGCCGAAGCCATCCAACAATCGCACCGGAAAATCCGCCTCGAAGTACCACGGCCCCCGCGCCTCGCCCGTCACCGTCAGGGGACTGGCAATCGTGTCTCCGGGCTCCACGGACACATCCCGCACCATGTCCTCTTGTGTCGGCGCCGACGATACCGCTGACGACGCAACGGAGGAACTCGATGCACTGCCCATCCCGTTGCCGGGAGCCGGCGCGCAGGCAGTCAGGAGGAGCAATGCAGCCGGAATGGAAAGAAAACGCACGTGCATCATTCCCCATCATCCGCGCAAGAGAGGGTGGGGTCAAGGAGATGGCGGAGATATCACCCGTTTCACGAATAGCACCATCTCTGTATGATATCTCCTCATGGCAAACGAAACGCCCACGCAACGGCGTAAGAAGATCGGTAGAACGAGCATGATTTGGCGAGCCTATTGGCCCAGCATACGCCGATATCGATGGTTGCTTGCTGTCACGCTGCTTTTACTCATACTGTCCGTCCTGGCCAGAGCCGTCTACCCTTTTCTCTTAAGAGAATTACTGGAAGCTCTGCAAGTGAATCCGGAGGCATCCGCAGCCTCCGTCACCAACACGCTCTGGCTCATTGTGGCAGTCTTTGTGATAAGCAATCTGGTGTGGGCTGCTCTCGATCCCTGCATCGTCTTCTTCGAAGCGCGCATCATGCGTGATCTCGATCAACGAAGCTTTGCCGTCCTTCAGACGCAGTCCATGCGCTTCTTCGAAAACTCCTTCGCGGGATCGCTGGTGACCTCTGCGCGCCGGTTCCGGAATGCATTCGAAGGCATCACTGATGCCATCGTCTTCCAGCTCGGACGCAGCGCAATCATGATCATTTTGACTCTGCTTATCTTTCTGTGGGAGCGACCGTGGCTTGGCATTGCGTTCGGCATTTGGTCTGTTGCATTCTGCATAGTCAGCGTGTGGATCGCCAAGTTGCGCATGAAACGTGATGCTGAGTCTGCGGAAAAGGACTCCGCGGTCAGCGGCGCATTTGCCGATGCATTCTCCAATCAGGCAACCATCAAATCCTTCGCCAGGGAACAGGATGAACAGTCGCGATTTGTATCCGTGACGGAGGAAAGCTATCGGTATCGGAGGAGAGCATGGCTGTTTGGCACGTCTCTCATGCGCTTTCAAACAGTGGTTGCATCCATCTTCGAAATCCTCGTGCTCTATGTGCTGATCATGGGGTGGCGCAACGGCACCGTCACGGCGGGGGACTTCGTCTTCTTCCAAACGTACGTTCTTCTTCTTATGCACCAGGTTTGGGACATCAGCGGCAGCCTGCATAAAGTCTTTCGCAATCTGGCCGATGCGCAGGAAATGGCGGAGCTCTATGGTCTGCAACCGGAGGTTCGGGATATCCCCGGCGCGAAGAACCTGAAGGTGACGAAGGGCGACATCGCATTCCGCAAGGTGCAGTTCAGCTACATCGACCGCGAGACGGATGAACCGCACAACATCCGGGATTTCTCCCTCCACATTGGGGCGGGGCAGACAGTGGCTCTTGTCGGGCACAGCGGTGCGGGGAAGAGCACGTTGGTGAAACTGCTGTTTCGTTACTTTGATCTGAACGCAGGCAGCATCCGCATCGACGGCCAGGACATCGCCCGTGTCACGCAGAACTCCCTCCGATCCGCTATCGCTCTCGTCCCGCAGCAGCCTGAACTGTTTCATCGCAGCATCGGGGACAACATTGCCTTCGCCCGGCCGGATGCGACGGAGGCGGAGATCAGAGAGTCGGCTGAGCGCGCGCATGCGTGGGAATTCATCCGGCAATTGCCCTCGGGACTCGATACGCTGGTGGGAGAGCGGGGCGTGAAACTTTCCGGCGGCGAACGCCAGCGCATCGCTCTCGCCAGAGCGTTCCTCGCCGACGCCCCGATCCTCGTCCTGGATGAAGCGACCAGCGCGCTGGACAGCAAGACGGAGAAGCAGATTCAGGCAGCCATAGCCGACCTCCTGCAGGGCCGCACGAACATCGTCATCGCGCACCGGCTCTCGACCATCCAGCGGGCGGACCGCATCATCGTGCTGGAAAACGGTTCCATCGTGGAAGACGGCACGCATACGGAGCTTCTTGCGCTGGAAGGCGTCTACGCAGACCTCTGGGCGCACCAGGGCGGGGGATATATTGAGTAGTGGTCAGCGGAAACGGTATGGCCTTGCGCAATGCAGAGAAGTATCATGCTGCCAATGGGCCAGTAGCTCAGGTGGTTAGAGCACCGGACTTATAAACCGGCGGTCGGTGGTTCAAGTCCACCCTGGCCCACCATTCGACTCATCCGCCACAGGCGGATTCGATCATGGCAAACCATCATGCTTCTTTATCTATCCAACATTGGAAATTGGATATTTGAAATTTGACATTCGTCCGTCGTCCTTCTGCCTACTTCTCCTCCTCCACCTTCACGATCACCGGCACGTCCTTGCCGGCGATATGGACGGAAACCTCGTGCTCGCCGAGGGTCTTGATCTGCCCGTCGATGGTCACCGCTTCGGGGCCGACCTCCACCTTGTGCTCGGAGAGCAGCGCCTCGGCGATGGCCTCCTCGGAAATGGCGCCGTAGAGCTTGCCGGTCTTGGTCGCCTTGCGGCTGAAGGTCACCCTCTTGCCGGAGACGGCGGCGGCGGCACCCGCCTCGGCGGCCTTCTCCTTCTCCCGCTCCTCAGCCCTGCGCCGGATGAACTCGGCATAGCGCTTGCGCACCAGCGGCGTCGCCACGAGGGCTGCACGCCGTGGCAGCAGATAATTGAGCGCGTAGCCGTCTCCCACCACGAGGAGATCGTTCTTCTTGCCGATGCCGGGAATGTCCTGGAGGAGCAGTACTTCCATGAGGATTGCGAAAGGTGAGTTCAGATCCTACGGGATCAGGGGGCCCGCGTCAATGGTCAGAGGGCGTCCGATCCGGTGGATGTGGCTGCATTGACGGCTTGCTCTTGGGAGCCTGACAGGAGTGCGCTTGACACCCAGGGCAGAAAGCTGAACCAGCTCTTTCCGTCCTTGAAGACGCGCTCCTGATGCGTGTGCCAGCGGTGCAGCGTGAGGAACCGGTCGGAGTGCAGGGAGAGGTACCCCAGCTCGATCCCGAGGATATCCTCGCGGTGGGCGAACGTGTAGAGAGGGGAGTAGAGGTACACCGCCGGCACGTCGCGCTTCAGGACGTCCTGCAGCTTGGTCAGCGCAGCGGCGCGCTCGTCGTCGGAGTACTTGCCGCGGATGGTTTCCAGCAGCGCGTCGGATTCGAACGACGCATACTGGGAGAGGTTGTAGGCATCGATCCGCAGCGTGGAGCGGTCCTCCGAAATGCGCTGCGTGCCGCTGGAATGCCAGTACGGGTAGCTGTCAAAGTTATCCAGAAGCGACTGCCCGAACAGCAGCACGTCGTACTCGCGCTTCAGCAGATGCTCCTCGAAGAGCGCGCGCGTCTCCGGGATGACCACCCGCACCTCCACGCCCAGCGCCTCCCACTGCCGCGCCACCAGTGCCGCCGCCGTCGCGTAGCTCTGCGGAGACGGGCTGGTGAGCAACGTGAGCGAGAGCGTCTGGCCGCGATCATTGATGCGCTTGCTGACCGGATCGGTGACCTTGCGCTTGCGCAGGTAGCCTGCGTCCAGAGCCAGATCCGCGGCGGTGATACGGTCCTTCTCGGGCACATCCGGCTGCTTTGACCGCAGGAACTGATCGACCAGCTTCTGCTCTTCCACGGCGCGCCGGAAATCCGCGGCATGCGTCAGGCGGCGGAGGTAAAAGGAATCGACGGTTCGATTGTTCTCATCGGTCAGCCGGAGCAGGTTCAGCCCCGTCTTCAGGGCGCTCGTGCCGCTGGTCGGTAGCGCGACGATCCACGCGCCGGATTGCGCCGGATGGATCTGCAGCGGGACGCCATGGAGGCGGTGTCCCGTCCCGGCGTGCGCCAGCGAGCCCGTGACCGTGAGGACGGCTCCCGTCTCCAGGTACGCGATAGGCTCCATGCGCAGTGGACCGTGCACATTGGCCTCGCGCTGCTCCAGCAGACGCTGGAGGTGTACTTTCTCCGGAAAGTACCAGTCGGACTCGTAGAGCGCCCCCTGCGCCGCATTGGCATCGTAGCTGTAGCGCCAGTCGTCATCGGCGATTTCCAGCAGGGGAGTGTCGACCACCTTGGAAGGACCCACCGCATCGGCGATTTCCTGCTTGTTGATGCCCAATTGCAGCCCCAAACGCAGCGTGCGCTCTTTCAGGACGGGCCGGTTGAGATTGAAGAAGAGCGCCACGTACTGCGGCAGGGAGTACTGCAGGGCCGTAAAGCGGTTGGGGACGGCCGGACCGCCGCGCTCACTGAAGGGAACAACGCGGATGCCATCGAGGTTGCGCAGATCGGAGAGCAGCGTGGAGTAGTTGGGGAAGATGCGGAAGACGATCCGCTCCAGGCGGTAGGGCGGCGGCAGGCTGCGCTCCCACCGCTCCAGCGTGACTTCCGTGCTCAATTCCGTCCCCACCACGTTCTTCAGCCGGTACGGTCCCGCGCCGACGGGCGCGTACCCGAAGTCCAGGACCTGGTCGAGCGCCTGGACGGGAACGCCTTCGAAAGACTTCTTGGGCAGGAGACCCAGTGTCAGGTTGCTGGAGAAGAACCCGTAGGGCTCCTCCAGCCGGAATTGCACCGTGCGCGTATCGATCTGTTCGATGGTGACGCCGTGGAAGTTCTGCCGCAGGAGGCTGTTGGGGAATGCCGGGTCCTGAATGGTTTTGAAGGTAAAAACGACATCTTCCGCCGTCACGGGATGCGGCATCTGATCGGTGGAGTCATGCCAGTACACATCCTCTTTCAACGTCACGGTGTACACCTTGCCGTCCGGCGACACCTGCAACGTCGCGAGGTCCTCCTCGATGTCCCGCGTGACGGGATTGTACTTCAGCAGACCCGCGAAAATGAGCGAGACGATGTCCCGGTTCACGTCATTGGTGACTGTGAACCAGGGATTGAGTGCCTGCAGGTCGCCGAACGACCCCTCGATGTACGTCCCGCCCTCGGCGGGCACCAGCTCCGTCGCTTCCGCCCGGAAGCGCAGCAGCAGAATCGTGAAGCTCGGCAGGAAGAGCAGCAGCAGCACCGCGACGATGATGCGTTCCCACCGCACGTACAGAGCCAACAGGCGGCTCGGCAGAGACGAAAGTTGTCGGGGCATGGATCAGACGTACCAGTCGAGGAGGGTCAGCGCGAAGAAGAGCACGCTCAGGACGATGGACGCCTGATACAAGAACCGTTCCGCTCCGCGACGCTGGACGTAGGCTCCGGCGTTCGATCCGCCGAACGTGGCGGACAGTCCCGATGCCCGGTGCTGGAGCAGGATGCCCAGGACCATCAGAGCGCCCAGAATGGCCTGGAGAATGACAATGGGAGTAATCATGGACGGAGTGTAGGACAAGGATGGACGAATGACAAATTTCCAATGTCTAATTTCAAATGACGTACTTCTGCAAATCGATGCAAAATTTTTGAGGATATTCCGGCCACGCCAACGGTATACTGTTTGCATCCCGGGCGCCTAGCTCAGCTGGTTAGAGCGACTCGTTTACACCGAGTAGGTCAGGGGTTCGAATCCTCTGGCGCCCACCATCCTTCGCGCAGCGAAGGATGCCGACCGTAGTCTTCCGGAGTATGAGAGTATCAACTTCCTCGACGCCGCTGCGGCTACGGATGGCAAGCAAACCGGAAGCAAATGAATTTCATCACCCTACTGCATCGCCCGGAAGATCTCGCCCATCAGGTCCATGATGGTGGAGAAGTTCAGCTCGAAGGGGATGTCGAGCAGGTTGGCGATGAAGGACACCGCAAAGAACGCCACGAAGGTGACCACCAGCCCGATGATCGCGTAGCGGATGGTGTGGACGGCCTTGCGAATCTTGTCCTCGTTGCCGGCGGAGAGGATGAACGTGATGCCGCCCCAGATGATGAAGAAAATACTGAGAATGGACGCGCCGATGAGGGCGAGGGCGAGGAACGTGGCGACGATGTCGACCACGCTGCCCTGTTCGAGAAGATCGCGGAGCATAGCGGGAAGAGAAGGGGATGGGAGAAACGATTACGTGTTGGGTTCGAGAATTTTGAGATTGATGCGCTGGTGCGCGTTGCCGCCCAGCAGCCGCAGGAGCGTCCGCAGCGCCTTGACCGTCTGGCCGCCCTTGCCGATCAACTTGCCCATGTCCGATTCGCTGACCTGCACCGTAAGCAGGATGCCCAGCTCGTCCTCCTTGGCGGTGATGACCAATTGGTCGCGATCATCGCAAATGGACTCCAGGACGTAGCGGAGGAAGGAGAGGCCGGGGACGTCGTCACGAGTCGTTGTGTCCGTCATGCCGGATAGTGTAGGGATGGGATTACGCCTTGTCACCCTCTTCTGCCGGAGCCTCCTCCTTGGGAGCCTCTTCGGCGGGTGCGGCTTCCGTGGACTCCTCTGCTGCGGGTGTTTCTTCCTTGGGGGCCTCTTCCTGCTTCACCTCCTCCGCGGGTGCCTCTGCTGCAGGGGCGGCCTCGGGCGCTGCTGCGGGAGCGGCGGGGGGCGCCTCCTCCTCGGGCGGCGCTTTCTTGGACCGGCGCTTGGTGTAGCGCTGAATGAACTTGTCCATGTCCTTCATGCCGCTCTTCTTCAGCAAACGGGCAACGGTATCGCTGGGGATGGCCCCTTTGCCGATCCAGTGGGTGATCCGTTCGGCATTCGCTTCAAAAACCCCCTCGCCCTGGGCGGGAAGGTAGTGCCCCACGATCTCCTGGAACTTGCCTTGGGCGGGGCGCGCCTTCTCGCCCACGACGATGCGGTACGTGGCAAGATTGGAACGGCCGGTGCGCTGGAGCCGGATAACGAGCATACGGGCGCGCAGTCTAGGGAAGGGAAACACGATACGCAAGGCCGATTTTCCGGCCCGCCTTAGGCGCGCAGCACGCGCAACCCTGCAATCCGTACCTGGGGGCACTCCTGCCGCAGGTAGCAAAGCAGTGCTTCCGACTGCCCCTGCACCTCCTGCAGGGCGATGGAATGGGAGCAGGCGACGACCAGTTCCCCCTCCTTGAATATGCGCACCTGCACGAGATCCGCAAGATGCGGATGGGACTCCTGCAGCCACGCGCGGGCCTTGAAGGTGATCATGGCGGCCTGCGCCTGTTCGGAAAAACCGCGACGATGGAGTACCCGGGGGAGGACGGAGGAGAGGCGATCCATGCGCGAGCGGGGCAACCATTTTCTTCCCGGGAAGGAGAAAGCGCAACGTTGCGGGACCGTAACGAGCGATTCTGTCACTTGAAAAGCGCAGCGTGTCGTTTGAGAATGCCGGAATCCTTCCCACCCCGCCCATGATGCGCTTCCGCCCCTCCCGCCTCTCCTCCGGCATCGCCGCCGGATTCGTCATCGGTCTCCTTCTCGGCGTCACCGGCGCTTCATCGGGCGCGGCCGTGCCGGGATCGCGCATTTTCCGCGACGTGCCGTCGGGCGCATTTTATGACGCGGCGGTGGGAGAGATGTACGAGCGCGGCATTATCCGGGGGTACGATGCCGACACCTTCGGACCGAATGACACCGTGACGCGCGGGCAGATGGCCGTGCTGATGCAGCGGCTGCGCAACGACCTGCTGAAAGAAGTGTCCTCCGCCGCCGCGGTCCGCAGCTCCGCGTCTTCCTCACGCACGTCGCACTCCTCCGCCTCTTCCGTTTCCTCCAGATCCTCCGTCTCGTCCGCTTCCTCCGCTTCGTCCACATCCTCGCAGCCGTCCGTCACGCTGCAGCTGGGCGCGGCGACGTATACGGTGGAGGAGCAGGCCGGATCGCTGACGGTGATCATCGAACGCACCGGAATCACGTCGGTATCCGTCGGCGTGAGCTACGCCACGGCGAATGGCACGGCGACCGCGGGAGCGGAGTACACGGCCACCTCCGGCACCGTCACCTTCGGACCCGGCGAAACGTCAAAGTCCCTCTCGATCCCCATCCTCGACAACTCGATGCTGCAGGGCAACAAGACGTTCACCGTCACGCTCTCGGCGCCGACAGGCGGCGCGTCGCTGGGCCACGTGAAGAGCGCGACGGTCAGCATCGCGGATGACGAGAATGACACCCTGGCCTTCGGAACGGGATCCCTGAAGTTTGCGAAGAGCGCGTACACCGTGGATGAACGCGACCGGGTCGCCCTGATCACCGTGCAGCGGGTGGGCGGCACGCGCGGCACCGTGACCGTGGCCGTGGCGACGTCCAACATCACCGCGTTTTCTGGGCTGGACTACACGGCGCTTTCCACCACGCTGACCTTCGCGCCCTTCGAGTCTTCCAAGGTCATCGCAATTCCTATCGTGGATGATACGACCAACGAGGAAGATGAGATGTTCAGCATCACCCTTTCCTCGCCCTCGGGAGGAGCGGAACTGCTCTCGCCGACCAGCACCCAGGTGACGATCACGGACTGATCCTCCATCCCATTGCGCAATCAGCGGAAACGCCTGATTTCGCATACCTGCTGTTGTTTGCAAGGAATATGAATTTATGATACAATCAATAGATTCTCTTGCGTGCAACACACACCCGATCCGGCTCTTCTCTCCACAGGCGTTCAGACCGAACGCAGCGGCTGTTTACCCTCGTGGCGCATAATCACGACGTCCGGCTGGGCCTCGCAACGGGCCTGGTCGTGCAGTTGCTCCTGACCATGCCGTTGCTGGCCCTGGCGTCGCTCTCGCTGCCGGTGGCGCTGGGCACATTGCTCCTTCTTTTGGCCAGCATGCTCGCGGCGCTCCTCGTCCTCTCCATCGAATGGCGCGGCATCTGGAACCTCCGCCGCGTGGAGGACGTCTGCCTCGCGGACGTCGAGTTCCGCCAGGTCTACCTGCCCACCATGCGGCGCATCGCGGTGACCATCCTCCTCACCCTCGTCCTCCCCGTCTCCGCCTGGCAGGCGGGAGCGCAGGTGTATGAGCAGGTGGGGAGCGGAACGTTTCTGGGAGGGGAGAAGAGTGAGGAAGAGCAGGAAGGGCAGGAAGGGGACGCGTTACTGCATGCAGCGGGTTCCGGAGAAACGCTGAGCGGATCGCTGCTCTCGGATTCCGGCGCAACCCTCTCCGGCGCACTCCTCACGGAAACCGGGGCCGCGCTGTCCGGTGTGCTGCTGCGCGGATCGGGAGGAACGTCCGTAGAACCCGCCACCGACCCCATCGAGTTCTCTTCCGGCGCCGCCCTGTCCGGCGCTCTGCTGCCGGGATCGGGAGAGACCTTGAGCGGGGAACTGCTCACGGCCTCCGGCGATACGCTCTCCGGAACGCTGCGTGCGGAGACCGGTGCACTGCTGACTGACACCGGAGCAACGATGGCTTTGCAGATGCAGTTGCTCACCCACGGTGCGGCGATCCCCGTCGTCGCGCTCCCGGGAGTCGTTTCTCCTGATTTCCTCAAAGAGCATACGGTGACGTTGTCGCAAAACGGGAAAGAGATCGAGACGAAGATTGTCGTTACAGAAGAAGGGGAACGCACGCTCCTGGCCATTGCCCCGCTCCCATCCGTTTCTCCCGGTTCTGCGCACTTGAGAATTGCAAAAAAGGTAACCGGACTGCGCGGAATATTTGTGAGCGGAGACGTGTTGCTGGAGGAAGAGATCGTGCTCGGATCGCTGATTGCCAACCGCACCGCAACGGGAATCGATGCAGCAATGTTGGACGAAGAAGGCCGGGGCGTATGCGGGGCGGAGGTCAGAGCAACGATCGACGAACACGATCAATTGCTTGAACAATCCTC
>CAYZGJ010000019.1:8688-18533 GCA_964478005.1 uncultured Candidatus Peribacteria bacterium | reverse complement strand
GTCGGGATTCGCAGGTTTGCTCGCCGGCTACCGCAATACCAATGGGTCGTTCAACAATCGCGGCTCGAACGGCTACTTCTGGTCTTCTCTGCAGAGCGGTACAAATGCGTGGAGACGCAACCTGCAATCAGGCAATGCTGCGGTGAACCGTAACACGAACGCGAAAGCCAACGGCTTCTCCGTCCGCTGCCTCAAGGACCGAACACTCTGCCTGTCATGACGCTTCTCCAAGCGTTATTTCAGGCATATGAAGATGCAAGACGTCACAAGCGAAATGCGGCCAGCGCTCTGGCATTCGAAATCGACTATGAGTCGAAACTGTTTCAACTCCATGAAGAAATCATGAGTGGAACGTATCAGATCGGTCCCAGTGTCTGCTTCATCTCCTTCCACCCGGTCAAGCGTGAAGTATTCGCGGCACAATTCCGGGACAGAATCGTGCATCATCTACTCTATAACTTCATCAATCCGACGTTCGAGCGGCTCTTCATCAATGACTGCTACAGCTGCCGCAAAAGGAAAGGCACCTCGTACGGCATTCGGCGCGTCGATCACTTCATGCGATCCTGCTCCGAAAACTACTCCCGCGATTGCCATATCCTCAAACTGGATATCAGCGGGTACTTCATGGCCATCGACCGCGCGCTGCTCTTTGCCAAGGTGCGGGACGTGGTCACGCGGTATCGTGATACAATTGACTGCGATCATGCGCTCTTAATGCGATTGCTACGTCAGGTTATCTTTCATGACCCGACCACACATTGCACCGTTCGAGGACAGCGGGAGGATTGGGCAGGGTTGCCGAAGTCAAAGAGTTTGTTTTTTGCAGGGCACGGCAAAGGACTGCCCATCGGCAATCTCACGTCGCAACTCTTCGGAAACGTGTACCTCAATGATTTCGATCACTTCATCACCTGCACGCTTGGGTGCCGTTATTACGGACGTTATGTGGATGACATGGTGATCATCCATCGGGACAAAGAATTCCTCAAGTCCATCATCTCCGTCATCAATGCCTATCTGCGCATGCATCTGTTTCTCCGTATCCACCCGCGCAAAGTGTATCTGCAGCATGTGTCCCGAGGCGTGTGCTTCTTGGGAGCGGTCATCAAACCGCATCGCCTGTACGTCGGCAGCAAGACGAAAGTGGGGTGTTTTCGGTGCGTTCGGAAGTGGAACGACCATCTTGCGCGCCATGCGGGCACGGTGAGCAAGGAAGACGTCGCACAATGCATCGCAAGCATGAATGCCTATCTGGGCGCGATGAAACCATACCGTACCTATAGGTTGCGCAAAAAGATGCTGACGGAATTGATGGCGGGGGGATGGCAAAGATACGTGCAACCATCGCCGGCATACGAAACAATTTCTCCTGCCTCACTCACGCCGCCAATCCCACTGCCTGCTCCAACGCATCAATGCGCTTCTTGTTCTCCTTGTGTCCGTCTTTGAGGACTGCGATTTCCTCCCGGTTGGCCGATGAGAAGTCATGACGAATATTCTCCGCGACCACATCAAAGTGATCCTTGACCTCTTGTTTCCAGAGTTCCATCTTTGCTTCAAAACCTATTTTCCACCGATCTGTCTCACTCCGCCATTCGTCCACATCCGCTTTCCACATCCACATCTTCCCAAATTCCTCCATCAGCATGCGGACGTCGTCTTTCGTCGCCGGCGCGCCGCCGTCATCGGTCATGCGGGAATGATACGCGCGGGCGTGGGGGTGGCAAGAAAGAAGAATGTGTCATTCTAATACAAGGCACTACTTTTTATGTAGTGCAACATATTTGCAGGATGCGTCTCACATTTGCTGTTCTGTCAACTTCACCCAAGATTGCAGGCGCATGAGGCAATAAGGCACGTTGAAGATCCGGCCTATCGCAGCGGGTACCGCCTGCCATCCGCTGCAGAATCTTCATGCAAATCGAAAAACGTGATAGAATAGTAGGAAACATTTATGACACCCACACCCACCCCTCCCGCATCGGTCTCCGCGCGCGCATTCCTCAGAGTCGTCGTGTTGATCGTGCCGGCAATTGTACTGGTCCTGGTGCTCGCATCATCCGATGCGCGCTGGGTGGCGCAGACGGGAGAGACGATGACAGGAGCGACGACGGAAGAAGCTAAGGACTATTCGAAAGAAGCTGAAGAAGCTAAGGAGTCTGTTTCATCTGCATTTTCTGGTGAACAGGATCAGACTGATACAGAAAGAGGATCGACAATGTCTACTGCATCTGCATCGTTCAGTGAACCGGAACAGACGAATGCAGGAAGCGAATCAGTATCATCTGTAGGGACATCGTCAGTCATACAGGATCAGATTGATACAGAAAGCGGATCAACAACGTCTGCTGCATCAGCATCATCCACCGGGCACTCTTTAGCTTCCTTAGCTTCCTCGTCGTCCTTTCACTCCTCCTCGCCCACCCCCCTCTCCCTCGACCTCCCCGCCATCCGCCTCCTCGCAAACGCAGAGGGATCACAGCACACGCCCGTCCTCGCCATTGCCAAGGGCGGTGACATTCGGAAGATCAGTGACATCGTCGGAAACATCAACGTAACCCTCATGGGATTCGGGAAGACACTGGTGACGGACTTGCGCATGGAGGAAGCGGACGACGAGATACTTGTCTCCGTCGAGACGCCCGCCGTCTTCCGCCCCGGTGCGTACGATCTGCGCGTGACGTGGACGCACAGCCGCTCGGACGTGCGCCTGCTGCAGAAGTTCTTCGATGCGATAACGGGCGCCGGGGAAGAGGTCATCCTGCTGGAAGAGCGCATTGCGCTGGGCGCACTGTCGCCTGACCTGGAACGCGAGCAAACGGTTGCATCGACGGAAGGAGATCTTGCGATCACGCGGACCTCGGTGATTCGCACCACGCCGGGAGCGGAGGAAACGATGACGATCGTCGTCACGCCGAAGGCAACCTTCCTCGGAAGCATCACGGAACGCGTGCCCGCAGGATTCACGGTGCACAGCGTCACGCCGTTTGCAGAGATCACGGAAACGGAGAACGAAACGCTGCTCCGCTGGAACCGTGAATTCACCGGCGGCGCTGCACTGACACTCACCTACGCCTTCACCGCCGCACCCGTCGCGCCGCTGTACGCGCAGTTTGGAAGGATCGAAGCGAGAGGGACGATAACGGAGGAGAGGATGAGAGGAGAAGAGGTACGAGAGGATGAGAGGAATAGAAGCGTAGAAGATCCAGAGGATGTGGCATACGAATCTTCATCGATATCGTCCAGTGAAGTGGATCAAACTGATACAGGAAGCGGATCGACAACGTCTTCTACAGGGATATCGTCCGATATCCGGAACGAGTCTTCTGCAGGGATATCATCCTCTCCTCTTCTACTCTTCTCCTCTTCTACTCCCCACTCTTCCTCCTCAGACTCATCCACCCAAGATGCTCCCGAAGTCTCCTCCGGTGCGAGCTTCTCTTGGATCCGACATCTGCTCGCACAGCTTCTCCAAGGCGACCCCTTCCGCTTCACGGAACAGAGCCGCTGGGCGATGCTGGTGGAGCCTGCGGAAGAGGATCGGGACATGCGCCGTGCGGAAGCATTGCAGCTGACTCCCCGGAACGGCGGCGTCTTCGATGCCAACGCGCTGCCGTCCTTCACGCTCGTGAACGCGCTGCTCAGCGCAACGGGCGCGGACATGACGGACGCCAAGGGCCGCTTCCAGGAAGAGAAAGCACTCGTCGCGATCGTCCACGCCCTCACGGATGAGAAGATGATAAAAGAAACGGTACTGCAGACTCTCCTGGAGGATCGGAAAGAAGACATCGCCGACGCCATCACCAACGATTCCGTCGCACTCAACATTCTGCTGGACGGCTCCGTCCCCCGCAACGCCAGGCGCGCGGCTGCGGCGAAGGCGGAGGATGCGCTGAACATTATGGAAAAGCGGAAAGAGGCATCGGTGATCCTCTCGGAGGAACGGGAGATCCTGCGCGCGATGGATGCATTGGTGACGTTCGACGTGGAACGGGACATCGTCGAGCAAGCCATCAAAACAGGCATGGGAAAGAAAGCGACGAAGATCAACGATCTCCTCACCCGGGCAGCCGGGAAGAGCGCGGTGATGAGCGCAGCGGATGCCGTCACGGACGCGGTTCGCAACGCACACGGCACCCAACAGAAACTGGCGGAAGCGATGGTGGTAGAGAAGAAAGCGCAGCCCACAGCCACAAAGCAACCCATCGTCACCGTGACTCTGCGGGACGCCAAGGGCAACACCTCCTCACCCGCGTTTCACTTCGTCCCCGGATCGGTCGTCCTCGTCATCGAACCGGAACGCACGTTCACACCGGGGCTCTACCACGTCGACGTTTCCATCTTCAATCCATTGACGCAAGAAACGCAGACGCAAAGTACGGAATTTGCCTGGGGCGTCCTGGCCATGAACGCGGCACAAGATCGGTATCAGGCGGGCGATATCGTCGAACTGGCGATCGGCGTGCTGGATGACGGGGGGAGGATTGTGTGCGATGCGGAGATGGAGTTGGTTGTTAAGCACGTCACGGTGAGCCTGCCGAACCGCGAAACAATAACGCCACCATTCGTCCCTCGACAAGCTCGGGATGACGTAGCTCAGGGTGACGTACTCACCCTCTCTACCGCAGACAATTCCATCAAAACCGGCGACACCTGCGGCCTGAAAGAAGCAGGTTTGATCGAACCTGATTACTCCACGTCGTTCACCGCCGTGGAAGCGGGCGTCTACGAATTGACGCTGACCGCCACGACGCCCAACGGCACGCGGTCGATGACCTCGACCATCGAGGTCGGGGAACCGCCCTTCCTGATACGGCGCATCGGTGCGACCCGCCTGTGGCCGCTGGCTCCTTCTCCCATGGAGATCATCGTGGATTTCCACGTGCCGCTGACGGGCACCATCACGGAGACGGTGCCGGCGGACTTTGACGTCTCGCAGATCCGCCCCGCCGCCACCGTGCGCACACGGGAGGACGGATCAAAGATGTTGCAATGGAAAGGCAGTTGGCAGGCAGGCGAGAAAGCCGCCTTCCGCTACGTCTACGACGCGCCCGATGTCAGTCCGGAATTCTATCTGCTGGGACCATTGCAAATTTCCAGCGCCCTTCCCATCCCCGCCGCCCCGTGACGTACCGTTCTCCGCGCATCGGCCGGAGCATGCGGCGAACCTGGCATTCGCTGCGGCGCTATTATCTGTCCAGCGACAGCTGGGTGGCGCACGCGGTCATACTCTCCCTCCTGATGATGGGCGGATGGGGATTGGTGCTGGCGGACCTGACGGGCATGCTGAGCATCGATACCGTCCTGCGCCGGGGGTACTTCCTCGTAATTACGTACGGCTACGTGACGGTTCTCTGGCTGGGGGCCGCACTGTCCGCCGTCGTGCTGGGCATCGAGTGGCACGGCATCCGCGCGCTGCGTACCGTGGAGGAGGAGAGCCTGTCCGCGCTGGAAAAGAAGCACCCGTATCTGCCCGGCAGGCGCATGCTCTTCATTATTCTGCTGCTCTTCCTCTCCCTGCCCTTCTTCCTCTTCACCGCCCTCCGCCAGACCAACGCGGCGCTGGCGCTGGAGGAAGAGCCGTACGTCTACGAGGAAGCCCGCGCCTGGCAGATCGCCAACGACGACACAGGCGAATCGGATGTTGCCTCCTACGGCCTCTTGGCATCGGCAAATCTGCTGGCGGACCAGGCGGGAGAGGTGACCATCGAAAGCTTCGGGTACACCGTCTCCGCGCTCCCCGCCGGCACGGCCCTGCGCGTCGCTTTCAGCCCGGATGGCAGCCGCTGGTACGACAGTGCGGGCACGGCGGCGGCGTGGAACGCGCTGAGCGCGGGCACGCACACTATCGATCTCTCCGGCCTGGCGTGGGTCCGCTCCCATTTCTTCTACAAAATCGAATTCTCCGGTGACGGGTCGGCGACGCCCGTGCTGGATGACGTGTCGCTCTCCTTCACGCCGATCGATCCGATGACCGCCGTGGTCTACCCGGCATCCGGAGTGCTCACGTCCACAGCGCTCACGAGTGACGAAGACGGCGTCTTCCCCTCCTCCTTCACCTATCACGCCTCCTCCGTGCCGGACGGCGCCGGCCTGCGCGCGCAGTTCAGCCGCGACGGTGCAACCTGGACCGATGCGGCGGGGACGGCGGATGCGTGGGATACGTTGCAGGAAGGCGAGCACACCCTGCTCCTCTCCGGCCTGGAGCGCACGAATGATGCGCTCCGGTACAGAATCGAGTTCACGTCGAACGGCATTGCCACTCCCGTGCTGGACTCGGTCTCCGTCGCCTGGGATCCCATCGTCACCCTCACCGGCCGCGCCTTCGCGGATGCAGGCGTGACGCCGCTGGCGGGGAAGACCGTCAGCCTCAGCGTGAGCGGTTCGAGCGTGATCGATACGGCAACCACCGATGCCAACGGCTGGTTCACGCTCTCCGGTTCCGCATTGCGCGCGGGAGAAGTGGTGACCGTGTTCCTGGACAACGTGACGGAGAAAGGAGCGGTCGTGACGGTGGGCTCGGGTTCGAGCATGACGGGGGTGCATCTGTATCAGAACCATCTGATCGTGCGGCATGAACTCAATGGGACGGTGACGAATGCGATGCTGGATCAGGCGGATAACAGCGGGGATGCGGATATTGCTGCGATCTATCGAATGAATAATGGACAATTGATAATGGAGAATGGACGGGCGCTTCTGATTTGGAATGGCACAACCTATGAACCCGGTGGCGCGGTGGCATCGGGCTCCGGCATCACGATCAACGGACACTTTGCGATGGGGGCCCATGCGGTGACCTTGAGCGGATCGTGGCTGACGGGCGCGGCAGGGTCGTTTACGGGGAGCAACATAGTGACGTTTGACGGCGCTTCCGGACCGGCATACATCGTGACCGGAGGAACGGGATCGTTGAATAGCTTCTCTTCGCTGCGCTTCGAGGGTGCGGGAGAACTGATTCCCATGACGCATGACGTGCGCGTGACGGGAAACTTCACGCTGGCAACGGGGGCGGGGCACTTCAACAATGCACCGTATGACAGGAATCTGTACATCGATGGCAATGTGACAATGGCGAATACGACAGTAAGTATGGGGGATGGGACGTGGACGGTGAGGGGAAACTGGGATCATAAGGATGTCAGCACATTTACTGCGAATGGTTCAACGGTGAAATTACAAGGAACAAATGCAACATTGATCGGACATAGTTCAAAATTATTTAATAATCTCCATGTACCACTCGAGAGTAGTATTACCGTTTTGATCACTACGCCGAATGGACTGGGCATTATGGGGATATTGGATGTGTATGGTAGTTTGACTATTCAGCAAGAAGTACGGATTTCCAATCCGGGACGGCTGCGATTGCGTTCATCCGGAAGCATTACCGGCACTCCTTTCATTGTGCTGAATGCATCGGCCGAGTTTGATGTATTTGAATCAGGGGGAATTTTGGATGCGAGTATCGAATTTCGAAATTCCAAAGCCAACCTCCTGCCCGCAGGTACGTACGGACGTAATGTTTCACTGGTGAAAACCAATAGTACCATCACACAGTCGTTCGCGGGCGGTAACGTGATTATCAATGGTAACTACACCATTTCGAGTACTGCAGGCACATTCACATTAAACGCATCAACCAATCCAAATCTGACAGTACTCGGAAACATAGCCATTACCGGAGGAGGCACCCTCAACTATACCCCCGGCACTGGCACCATCACGCTCTCCGGCTCCAACGTACAGACGGTGAATTTCCTGGATAAAGCGACGGAGGACATCATCATCACCAAGTCCGGCGGCAATGTGGTATTGGAAAGAATGAATGCCAATCTGCGCAGTGCGACGATGACGGGCGGATCGCTGACGCTCAGTGGAGGCACGCTGAATGCATCCGTGCATCATCCCGACGTGCGGATCGACGGCGACCTGACGGTGAGCTCCGGTTCGCTGATGATGGGCAATGGAACGTGGACCATCAAGGGAAGCATGGATACCGCCGGCGGCACCGTCGACAGCGGCAACGGCACCGTCCTCCTCTCCTCTTCCCGCTCTTCTCCTCCCCTCCTCCTCAACCCGGGATCCAATGCTCTGAACAATCTCTCTCTCAATAACGGACTCGTCGGCTACTGGAAGCTGGATGACGGCCCCGGTTCCACGATCGCACGGGATGATTCAGGATACGGGAATCATGGGACGCTGGCGAACATGAATACCGCAACCGCTTGGAAGAACGGCGCACCGGGGACGCAGTTCCATAATCCGGGGGCGTTGGAGTTTGATGGGGTGAATGATTATGTGGATGTTGGGAACAAACCACTATACGATTTTTCAACCGGCAATTTCTCAATATCTCTATGGTTTAAAACAACACAGAATGTGCCATATGTAGCGTTTGTTAATAAAATTTCTGCCACCGGCGTAAAAGGATATGTGTTTAAGATTGAATACGGGAAACTCGCACTTTACAATGCTGGATTCAACCGCGTCATAAGCAGCGCAACATATTTTGATAATAACTGGCATCACGCAGTGTTCACAGTAAATGGAAATGCTCTCAAGCTCTTTGCCGATGGAATCAATGATGGATCCAGTACATACTTTGGAGACTATTCTGCAACATCCGATCCATTGCGATTCGGTGATCCATGGTCGGGTGGCGTCCCATACTTCAACGGCCTCCTCGACGACATCCGCATCTACAATCGCGCGCTATCCGCGTCGGAAGTCGCGGCTCTTGCCGCTGGAAATGCGACGACAGGCTCCGGTGTGTATACATTGGGCAGTGCATTGAACCTCAGCGGGAACATGGGACTGCGGACGGGGGAACTGCGGACGAGAAACGGAGAGAACATTACCGTTGCAGGGAATGTGAGCACGAACGGGGGCCTCGTCTCCACGGGAGCCGTGATTCTGAATGGCACCGGGAATCAGACATGGAGTGGATCGACGGTCTTCCGGAACCTCACGGCGCAGGCTAACGGCGTGAACAGGACGATCTTCTTCGATTACAGAGGAAGCCAGCAGGCGCAGGAGGCGCTGGTGCTGCGGGGAACAGCGAGCAATTCGCTGACAGTGAGAAGCACCAAGGCGGGCAGCGCGGCGAAGGTCAGCCTTGCGGTGGCGGGAACGCAGCTGGCCAGTGACATTGCGTACCTGGATGTGAAGGACATGGATGCGAGCGGAGGGCAGGGATTGAATTGCTACACCGCGACGGAAGGATGCGTGGATAGCGGGAATAACTTGAACATCAACTTCACCGATCCGGCCGCCTTCATCACGGTCTGGAAGACCGATAACCTGAGCACGGGAAGCACGGGCGACAATCAGATCAAGCTGCCGCTGGAAAGCGGGGGGACGTACAACTTCACCGTGCGGTGGGGGGATGGAACGCAGAGCGTGATCACCGCATGGGACCAGGCCGAGACGACGCACACGTATGCAAGTGCTGGCACCTACACCGTCACCATCACGGGAACACTGCAGGGGTGGAGGTTCAACAATACGGGAGACCGGCTGAAGATCCTGGATGTCTCCCAGTGGGGGGCGATGCGGATGGGGAATAGTAATGGCTACTTCTATGGAGCGCAGAACCTTATCGTAACCGCGGCCGATGCTCCGGATCTGACGGGGACGACGAATATGGCAAGCGCCTTCCGAGACACCAACCTCTCCACTGCGAGTGGATTTGGAAATTGGAATGTGAGTAGTGTGACGACTATGAGCACCATGTTCTACAGCGCCACTTCCCTGACATCCCTCGATGTGAGCGGATGGAATGTGGGCAGTGTGACGACGATGAGTTACATGTTCAACGGCGCCACTTCCCTGACATCCCT
>CAYZGJ010000019.1:0-8588 GCA_964478005.1 uncultured Candidatus Peribacteria bacterium | reverse complement strand
CCTCGATGTGAGCGGATGGAATGTGAGCAGTGTGACGACGATGAGTTACATGTTCAACGGCGCCACTTCCCTGACATCCCTCGATGTGAGCGGATGGAATGTGAGCAGTGTGACGACGATGAGTTACATGTTCCAAAATGTCACCCTCAACCCCGTCTCCTACAGCAACATCCTCACTTCATGGTCCCAGCAGAACCTGAAACCGGGCGTTGTGTTCCATGGCGGCAACTCCAAATATTACACGGGTGTTCCCGCCACGGCCCGCCAGAGTATCATCGATACCTACGGCTGGACCATCACGGACGGCGGAGAGCTGGCGCCCACGGCGTTCAACGATGCGGCGAATGGGAATTGGAGAAGCGGCGCCACGTGGGGCATGGCGGGGGCGGTGGAGGGAACGGACTTCCCCAGCCGGTACGATCTGGTGACGGTGGACAGCCACACGGTGACGCTTGGGACCGGAGCGACGGTCGCAGGCGTGACGGTGGGGGGGAGCGGGACGCTGGATCTCGGCGGGAAGAACATCACGGTGACAGGGAGCTTTGCGGTCAATGACGGAGGCACGTTGAAGTTGAAGGGCAATGAAACGGTCTCCCCCACTCCCACCTTCTCCGCAAACTCCACCACGGTGTACACGGGAACGGGCAGTTACCAGGGACTCGCCGCGGGGTACGACTACGGCAATCTGCAACTCAATAACGGCCTCGTCGGCTACTGGAAGCTGGATGACGGCCCGGGGAGCACCAAAGCACGGGATGATTCGGGGAATGGGAATCATGGGACGCTGATGAATGGACCGACATGGAGCACAAACACGCCGACGACATCGTTCTACAACCCGTACTCGATGGAGTTTGATGGGGTCAATGACACGATAGCAATACCAAGGTCCATTTCATTGGAACCAAATACGATAACTATTTCTATTTGGGCCAAGAGATTAGGTGATTCATCAAGCACGAAACACGGACTAATTTCAAAGCTGTTTAAAAATGCAAATTCCGTCCCACATGCTTCTTATGGAATATATTATGATAGAAATAACAATAATCAGATTGAACTGTTCCTGGGTTATACAGATGGCTCATTCGTATCGTACTATTCATCAGACTTGCCACTCAATGAATGGATGCACTTTTCTGGCGTGTATGATCTAAGTAATGTCAAATTATATATTGATGGGTCACTTGCGAATACCTACTCTGCAACAAAACCAATCAAGTTTGATTCTGATAGCATATTCATCGGCTCAAAGTCTCCTACGACATCCGCGCCTGATTGGTATAACGGCCTCCTCGACGACGTCCGCATCTACAACCGGGCGCTGAGCGCTTCGGAAGTGGCGGCTCTGGCAGCGGGCAACCCCTCCACAGGAAGCGGTGTCTACGTCCTGGGTAGTGCATTGAACCTCAGCGGGGACATGGGACTAAGGACAGGAGGACTACGGACGAACAATGGAGAAGATGTGACCGTTGCAGGAGATTGGTCGAACAACGGGAGCTTTGTCAGCACGGGTGCCGTCATCCTCAATGGCACGGGGAATCAGACATGGAGCGGCTCCACGATATTCCAGAACCTCACGGCGCAGGCTAACGGCGTGAACAGGACGATCTTCTTCGATTACCGAGGAAGCCAGCGGGCGCAGGAGGCGCTGGTGCTGCGGGGAACAGCGAGCAATACGTTGACGGTGCGCAGCACGAAGGCGGGCAGCGGAGCGAAGGTCAGCCTTGCGGTGGCGGGGACGCAGCTGGCTTCGGATATCGCGTACCTCAATGTCCAAGATATGAACGCAACGAACGGGCAACAGTTGCGCTGCGATGCTACGGAAGAGGGATGCATCAATGGTGGCAACAACGTCAACTGGCTCTTCGATACCGTCACGCCGGAACTGGCGGAAGTCACGCCGGTTGAAACGTACACCCTCGATCCCACGCCCGAGTACGTCTTCTCCTCCACCAAAGCGGGAACCATCACGTATGGCGGCGGATGCACGTCCAGCGTTACGGAAGCCATTGTGGGAGAAAACATCGTCATCTTCGGACCGCTGCCGGATGATGACTATAACGCATGCACAATCACTGTGACCGATGCGCTCGGTAATGTATCTGTTCCTCTGAACGTTTCCGCCTTCACGGTCTACACGGGCGTCAGCATCAGCGGCACCGTGTGGGATGATTCCAACGGAAACGGCGCACGGGATGATAACGAAGCAGGGCTGGAGAATCTTGCGATGCTCCTGAGCGGACAAACCTACACGGGCGCCACACTGGAGCGGACGCAGCGCACCGATGCGTCGGGCGCGTACGCCTTCACTGCGATGCGCCGCAGCAACGGCAGCGGGTACACGGTGGCGCTGGATCCCGGTGACATCCCATTGCATTCACTGACGACCACAGGCACCTCCTCGGGCATCCTGCTCGGCACGGGCGCAAGCGCGACCTTCCACATCGGGCTCCTGCGGCCCTCCATTCTCACAGGCGCCGTCTTCTTCGATACGAACGGCAACAATCTGCGGGACGCAGGCGAAAACAGCGTCTTCTCCGGCGCGCTGCTGACGCTGCAGGGGACGACGGGGACGGGCGGGACGCTGTACCGCACGACGATGACGAACGCAAGCGGCGCGTACGTGTTTGACCTGCTCCCCACGAGCGCGAGCGTCTTCGTCCTGACATTGGCCATTCCGGACGGTTACAGTCCCGCGACCACCGCGAGCCGCTCCGTCACGATTGCGGTCGGCGGCACGGCAGCAACGGAAGATATCGGGCTGATCCTGACGCCGGTGGAGGAAGACGATGACGACAGGCCGGGCCAGGGACCTGGCGGGCGCCGTGGCAAGGGGCCGCCCGTCTTCGTGCAGATTCCGGGGCCGCCTGCGGAGACGCCGCCCGGGACGATCCCCGCCATGCCGGGACAGGCACCCGCGCAGCCCGCGCCGGGAACGCCCGCCACACCGCCACCAATTGCGGACACGCCCACGGGCATCCCCGGCGTGTACCTGCCGCCGGAGACGCCGGATCACCTCAGCACCGACGGCCGGGGCATCGACGGCATTCCGGAACAACAGCCTGCGGCGCCCGTGGCACCCTCCACGCTGGAACGTGCCGTCGGACGCATCGCGGACGTTGCGGAAACGGCGCGACTGGGCCTGCTGGAGATTCTTGCAACGTTGGAGGAAACCGGAACGCGCACGGTGCGTGCCATCGCCGCCATCGGCAACGGCGCCGCCGCCATCGCATTCGATGCGGTGACAGAGACCATCGCGGGCATCCGCTCAGCCGGACAGATGATTGCAGGCGGTCTGCAGGCGACGGGACGGATCATCGCGACGACGCTGCGCGATACGGGTGAAGGCATCGCCCTCCTGACGCAATACACGGGCGTCACGCTCCGGCAGAATGCGGAGGAAGCCGGACGATCCGTCTCGCACTTCGTCGATGCGCTGCGGTCGCGGACGTACGACACCGCACAATCCGCCGCTCTGGCCCTGCGCTCCGCCGGCATCCACGTGGCTGCCGACGCCGTGGAAATCGCAGGCTTCGCGATCGACGGGCTCCTGACCGGCACGCAACGCGGCATGATCTTCGTATGGCAGTCTTCGACGGATTACACGGCCCGGGCCCTTCAGCGACGCATCGATCTGATCGTCCGCCCGTCGGTGACCGTGGCGGGCGCGACGCGGGACGCCGTTCTGCTCTTTGCGCGCAACACCGCGACCATCGCCGATACGATGTCCCGGAATGTGATCGCGCTCGGAGACCTGGGCCGCCTGCGCGCCGTGGAACGCGTCGACCTGGCGGGCCGTCAGGCGGAGCAATTTGATCGGGAGATGTGGGGACAGGTGGAGCAGGTACGACAGGTGGCGCTGGAGCGGACCGACCTGATCGCGCAGCGCGTGGAGCAGTTCCATATCCACCTGTGGCGGAACATGGACGAAACGCAGCGCGCAGCGCGGCAGCTGGCGCGGGAACTGCGCCCCACCCGCACGGTGCCCGAGGACACGCGGCACGCGGCGGCGCCGGAGGAGCGCACGTACCGTACCGCGCTGAAACCGGACAACAACCGCCTGCTGCTGGCATCGCTTCATCTGCGCATCACCGACACATGGAACCTGCCCGTCACCAACACGCCGGTCGTCCTCTTCTCCACCCCGAAGATCTCCGTGACGGATGACGAAGGGATCGCCACCTTCCGCGACGTGGAAACCGGAGAGCACACGCTGGAAGTCCACCTGCCCGGCGGCGCCATCGAAACGCGCCAACTCATCGTGGAACCGCCGTCCGGCATCAGCCCCTCCGAACTCGACCAGCCCCTGGACGTCGTCCTGCCCGTGATCCAGGTCCGGGTCGCCGAACCGCTCCACGGCAGCGCCTCCACGCCCCCGTGGCTCATCCCCGTCATCGTCCTCATCGCCCTCATGGGCCTGAGCAACATGGTGCTGCTGGCGCTCTACATCATGAAGCGACGCTGAGAATGTGGTAGAGTGCCTGGGTCCGCATGCCAAAACTTCCGATTGTCGCCATTATTGGCAGGCCCAACACGGGCAAATCAATGCTTTTTAACCGTCTGGTGGGGCGTCGGCAGGCCCTGGTGAGCGATATCGCGGGGACGACGCGCGACCACGTGGTGCAGCGGGTGGAGGCGCGGGAGATGGAGTACCTGCTCCTGGACACGGGGGGCATCGGCGGGGGCACGACGGACCGGGATTTCGAAGACGACGTGACCGCCCAATCCCTCATCGCGCTGGAGGCGGCGGATGTCATCCTCTTCACGATCAACGTGCGCGAGGAACTGACGGGCAGCGACATGGATGTCATCGACCTGCTGCGCCGGCGCAAGCGCGCGCACGTGCCCGTCATCCTCGTCGCCACCAAGTGTGACAACATGGATGAAGCCGAGGCGCGTCTGCCGGAACTCTACGGGCTGAACATCGCCGACCACGTCATCGCGGTCAGCGCCGTCCACCGCATCGGGACGGACGAGCTGGAGGAGACCATCATCGAACACTTACAAAAACTTCATTTCGAAAGTGACAAACGGGAAACGAATAACGAACAACAAACAACCCTTCCTCGCATCGCCATCGTCGGCAAACCCAACGTCGGCAAGAGCTCCATCGTCAATGCGCTCATGAGCGATCCGCAGCGAGCCCTCTCCCCGCGGCTGGTGTCGGACATTCCGGGCACCACGCGCGACAGCGCCGACACCGTCATCCGTTTCGAGGACCGAGAGTATCTCTTCGTGGACACGGCGGGGCTGCGCCGCAAATCCAGAGTGGAGGAAGACCTGGAAACGCTCAGCGCGATCAAAGCGCTGCAGGCCGTGGAAGATTGCGACGTCACCGTCCTCGTGCTGGATGCGACGGACGTCGTCAGTCGTCAGGACAAGCGCCTTGCAGGCCTCGCCATCGAGGAAGGCAAGGGGCTGCTGATCGTGCTCAATAAATCCGATCTGCTTTCGACAGCCGAACGCAAAGAAAAGGAAGAGGAGGTGCGGGCGGCGTTCCCCTTCTGCCGCTACGCGCCGCTGCTGCACGTCTCGGCTGTAACGCGCGACGGCCTGCCGAAGCTCTTTCCCCAGATCGACATCATCGATCGCAATCGCAAGCGCCGCATTCCCACCAAAGAACTCCTGCGCTGGTACGAGGACGTCATTGTGCGCGTTCCGGCGCGGGCGCTCTCCGGCAAGTACATCACGCAGGCCGAGGACGTGCCGCCGACGTTCGTCGTCTTCGTGCGCGACCCGAAGCAGGTGGACGTCTCGCAGCTCCGGTACCTGGACAACAGCCTGCGCGCCACGTTCGCATTCGAGGGGACGCCGGTACGGTGGATAACGAAGGGGAATTGATAATGGACAATGGATAATTGATAATGATGTTTCAATGTACTCGATGTATACGAACACAAAATGTAACTGCCATTATCAATTATCCATTATTCATTATCCTGGCCTCCCCTTCCGCACCCGGTCATCCTTCTGCAGCGGCAGCGGGAAGGCGCGGATGGCGATTTCCAGCTTGTCGAGCAGCTTCACGGGATCGTCATCGAAGACCATGTTGGGCGGAATGTCGCGCATGCAGAGTTCCTCCACGATGTGCGGGATGGAATTGCTGATGCCGCCGGAGTTCGTGATGATGCCGATGGGGCGCCCTTCGTCGTAGGCGATCGTAAACTCATTGAGCGTGCCGATGCCCCCGCCGATGAAAACGACGCCGTCGGCGGATCGGATGTTGATGATGTCGCGCTCCATGAATCCCATCCCCGTGTAAATGAGCATGTCGTGGTCGTGCGGTGACTGGTACTCGTGCACGTGCTGGTACTCCGAAAATGCCGGCGAGATGCCCACCGTGAATCCCCCGCCCTCCTGCGCGGCGAGCAGCGCATCGTTGGGAAGGCCGGGACAGGCGCCGTTGACGAAGATGTGCCCGCGTCGCGCAATCTCCGCTCCCAGGCTGCGCGCCTTCTCCCGTGCGACCGGATCTTCGATCTGCGGCCCGCTGGCGGATCCCATCACGGCGATCTTCATGCGGTGGTAGGAGGCGTTGCCGTGGCCGGCTGCGTCGGGGAAGACCATGATGCGCGGGGAAAGGATGGAAGGAAGCAGAGAAAGACTTTCTCTCTTATTATAGCAGAATAGAGATCTTCCGTGAATGGGGGTTTCTCCCTTGCATTCCTTCCGTCTTGCGTCGTACATCTTGCGTCCCTATCTCAAATACCGCGCTTTGTTCGCATTGTGCTCGTCATTCGTCCGCGCATACCGGATGACGCCGTCGATGCCGTGCAGGTAATAGTAGTACGGGCTCTCCTGGGGACGCAGCGCCGCATCGATGCTGCGCATGCCGGCATTGGCGATGGGGCCGGGAGTCAGTCCTCTGTAGCGACGCAGATTATACGGAGAATCAACGTCCAGGTCCTGCCGCGTGAGCGGGGCGGTCGGCTTCTCCAGGATGTACCGGACCGCCGCATCCACCCCGAGCCCGATCCCCTCGTCCAGCCGCTTCCACAGGATGCCGGAGACAACCGGCCGCTCGTCGTTGGTGCGCGTCTCTTTTTCGATCAACGACGCCATGATCACGACGTCGTGCAGCGAACGCCCGGAAGCGCGGATCTCCGCATCGCGCCCCTCGACCACGCGCGTCCGGAACGTCGTCAGCAGGCGGTCCAGAAACGCCTTCACGTCAAAGTCCGTTGCGACGACGAAGTACGTATCGGGATACAGGTATCCCTCCAGCGCCCCGCCGCGCTGCGCCAGGCCGCTCGCATCCGGGAGGAAAGTGAACGAGGAAAAATCGCACGTCCGCGCGCACGCCGTCAGCTCGCCCGCCGCAGTCAATCCTTTCTCCGCCAGCAGCGCATCGATCTCCGCGACTGTCAGTCCCTCGGGAATCGTCACGATCGCCTCCTGCGCGGAACCGCCCGTGAGGGCGCGGGCCACTTCCGCGACGGACATCGAGGGCAGCACGACGAAGCTGCCCGCTTGCAGCCGCCCATCGACTCCCTCTTCCCGCACGAACCTCCGGAACGCCTTCGCGGAACGGATCACGTCCTTCTCTTCCAGCAACTGCGCGATCTGCGCGGTGGAAGCGCCGGTCGGAATGGTGACGACCGTCCGCGTCGTATCCTGTGCGTTCAGGGGCTGCAGTCCGCGTCGGTACCCGACGGTGCGCGCGACGAGCACGATGACGACCAGGCCGATGACGGGCAGGATCAGCTTGCGCATGGAGTATCAGGATTCGCCGACCGGCAGGCCCATCTGCTGCATGATCCCCTGCATGCGCTCGGCCGCCACGACCTGCGCCTTCTTCAGCGCGCGGTTGAGCGCATCCTTGAGCAGTGCGGGCAGGCGCTCCTGCGGGGTGCCGGGGGCGATCTCGATGGCGACCACCTCCTGGTCACAGTTGACCGTCACCTTCACGCCGGACGCCTCGGCCTCCACGTGGATGTTCTTCAGCTCTTTCTTGATGCGCTTCGTCTCGCGCTGGATCTTGTAGAGATCCTTCATTTGACTGAATGACGTCATGGGGGCAATGGATAATGGATAATGGATAATGGATTGAAACGAATGACAAAGGTCACATTTCACATGTCAAATGGTCCCACCCCTTGTCGGTCGATACTATAGCCGACTCCCCTCACTTTTGGTATAATGATTACGCACAAAAATCACATCCATGGAAACCCTCCCGCCCCTCATCGCAGGACTCGACGCTTTCAGCACGGTCGCCGCGGCCGTCATCGGCTTCATCGGCGTGGTGATCATCCTGACGGGGACCGCGCAGGCCGTCTGGCTGACCACGCTCCACTGCCTCACCCGCCGGGGCCGCTTCTCCCACATCCGCATCGAGCTGGGCAAGCACCTCGCGCTGGGACTGGAATTTTTCATCGGCAAAGACATCATCGAATCCGTCGTGCATCCCACGTGGGATCAGCTCGGCAAGCTGGGCGCGATCGTGCTGCTGCGCACCGTCATCACCTTCTTCCTCGGCCGGGAGCTGAAGGAAGTGGAGGAGGAACTGAAGGTGGAACAGATGGAGAAGGGTAATGGGCCAACAGATAGTTACCACCTTTCACGACCGTCAGGAGTTCGTCGAG
>CAYZGJ010000018.1:0-18696 GCA_964478005.1 uncultured Candidatus Peribacteria bacterium | reverse complement strand
GTCAATGTCGGGTTGCCCTCTTTGCGTTACTTCATGTGACTGCCGCGCCGAGATATGAACGAAAAGCCGTTGCGTTCGAGTGCTTGCACGACCTGCTTTGAGCTGTAGAGTTTAGGCATGCTCGAATGACATGGAGGCGAGTTCCGGTCCTTCGATGATGTCATGGCGCTGCGACGGTTCGTCTTCGAAATAGAGCGCAACCGCTTCGTTGAGGTTCTCAATCGCTTCTTCCCGCGACGCGCCGAAACTTGCTACATCCACATTGAGGCATTGGGAGACGAAGTGCTTCCCTTCCTTCCAGGTCACGTTGTAGAGAGGAGTGGTTGCCATAGCGCACAGTATAGCAAATGCGAGAGGCGTCCACACCTTCTCCGAGGAAAAGTTTCACCCCCGGCTGATCGGCAGCAGCCACAGGAGCGGCCAAAAGAAGATGTCGCCGGCGCCCACGAGGTAGGCGACGGACCAGAAGAAGAGGAGCACGCCGATGGCGACGGCCCATTGGTAGCGCCCGCCGATCAGGTCGCCCACCTGTTCGCGGTACCGGAGGATGCTAAACGCCGCGGCGATGCCGATCAGGAAGACGAAGAAGCGCATGGATTACGCGAGGACGGCGTCGATTTCGCGCTGCATGTCGGCCTTCGACCGCGCGCCCACGAACTGCTGCACCACCTGTCCGTCCTTGAACAGCAGGAACGTGGGGATGCTCATCACGTTGAACAGGGAGGGCACCATGGAATTCTCGTCGACGTTGATCTTCACGAAGGACACCCGCCCCTCGTACTCCTTTTCCAATTCCTCCACCACGGGCAGCATCGCGCGGCACGGGCCGCACCACGGCGCCCAGAAATCGACGAGGACGGGGAGATCGGACGTGCGGACTTTGTCCTCAAATTCGGCATCGGTGATCGCAATCGGCATAGCAGGCGGGGGAAAACGGTTGGACGGGGGAGAGCATAGGGAAGATGCAGCGATTACTCAACGGCTTGCTGCCCCAGGATGCCCTTGGCGATCTGCTTGCTGAGCTCCACGCCGGGCTGGCCGTAGGGATCGATGCGGTAGAGCTTGCCGAGCAGCACCGTTTCCATCAGGAAGAAGTAGAAGAGCGCGCCCAGGTGGTACTCGTCGAGCCGCGTGAGGGAGATGGTGGCGTGCGGACGCTTGACGGCAGTGAGGCCCTGGCTGGTTCCTTCGTACAGGGCGTCCTGCAGCTCGCCAAAGCCCTTGCCTGCGATGTAGTTCCACCCTTCCTTCAGCGGGCTGGGGACGAAGACGCGCGGCTTCTCCACCTCGCGGATGAACACGTGCCAGCTCTTGCGCGGGCCGGCCATCCACTGCTGCAGCAGGGAGTGCTGGTCCTGGGAGCCGAGGGCGGCCAGCGGGATGGGATTGTACGTTTCCGTCTTGCCCAGGCTCTCCGCCACCAGCTGCTGATCCCACCGGGCGATGGACTGCAGGCGGTGGGCGTAGGGCATGATGACCCGGATGGGGTAGCCTTTCTTGGTGTCCAGCAGGAACTGCGCGGCGGCCAGCAGCGCGGGAGGGTTTTCCTCCAGCACTTCATTGCGACAGAGCTCATCCATGTCGATGGCCCCCTGCGCGAACTGCTCCACATCGGCATCGAGCAGCGCCAGCGGCAGGAGGCCCACCGGCGTGAAGACGGAGTAGCGGCCGCCGACACCGGCGGGGATGGGAAGAATCTCGATGCCGTGCTCCAGGCTGAAGTCGCGGAGGAATCCCTGCTGCGGATCGGTCAGCGCGATGACGCGGCCGGCGGCCTTGGACCCGCGCGCCCGCCGCAGTTCCTCCCAGAAGAGGAAGAAGGCGCTCATGGTCTCCAGCGTCTCGCCGGACTTGCTGGCGACCACCACCAGCGTCTGCTTCCAGTCGACCGAGGAGAGGCACAGCTGCAGGGTGGCGGGGTCCACGGTGTCGATGAGGATGAACTCCACCGTCTCCGGCGATTCGAACGTCTCCTGGATGACCTTGGGGCCCAGGGCCGATCCGCCGATGCCGATCCACACGACCGTTTGGATGCGGTCCTTCTTCACGCGCTTGGCGATCTCCTGCACGTTGCGAATGATCACCTCGTTGTACACGTCCTGCGTCCAGGCGTGCTGGCCCACTTTGATCTCATCCTGCCAGTCGCCGATGAAGCGCTTGATGGTGGTGCGCAGGCTCATGAGATCCTGGTCGGCGATGCCGTAGGTGGGGGTGAGGATGCGGGCGAGGGTGCCCGTGATGTCGACGTGGAGCATGGAACGAATGGATAATGGATAATGGAAAATGACGTGGATTATAACGATCGCAATGCCGCGGCCACGCGCTCCTCGGTGGTGGCGAGTTCGGGGGGGAGGGTGTCGAGGACGCGCAGGATATCTGCGGTGTCGAAGCCCAGCTGCGCCAGTGCGGCCACCGTATCGCGGTCGTAGCGGGCGCCCATCGTGGACGTCTCCGAGAAGAACGCCTCCGGGTGGCGCTCGGCGAGAGACGAAAGGTCGACGAGCAGCTTGTCCGCCGTCTTGCGCCCGATGCCCTTGATGGAGCTGAGGAGGCTGGCCTCCTTCTCGTTGATCGCCCGCGTCAGCAGTGCCCGGGGCACGGCGCAGAGCTCCAGCGCCATCCGCGGCCCGATGCCGTTGAGATCGAGGAACGCCTCGAAGAGCAGCCGCGTTCCCGCATCCGTGAATCCGTAGAGCTCGAAACGGTCCTCGCGGATGTAGGGGGAGACGAAGAGCTGCGCGGTGGCGCCCTCCTGCAGCTGATCCCACTCGCTCACGGGCATCCGCACGCGGTAGCCCACGCCGCCCACGTCCACGGTCGCTTCTCCCGGCCCCTCCTTGCCGATGATGCCCCGCAGGTGTGCAATCACGCCGGGAGCATAGCAGAAGGGGGGAAGGGCGGGAATGACGATCTGCGGCTTCTCGTGCCGCCTCTCGTCTGCTATACTGAGAGGAAATGCACACCCTCAACCGGATACTGACGGTCCTGCTCCTGGGCGCGGTGCTCCTGCCGCCGGCGAGCTTTGCGCTGGTGTCGCTGGACCAGAAATCCGTGGCGCAGGAGTCCCTGCAGCATGCCATCGGCACGGCGGTGACGCGCTACCAGCAGCGGACCGGCCTGGAGGCGCAGCGGCGGCGCAGCGAGGAGCAGGCGGCGCTTCTGCAGGAGCAGCTGCAGCCCCTGGAACGGCGCAAGCGCGAGCTGCGCATGGAAGTGGCGCAGCGACGGCGCACGCTGGAGGCCATCGGGGAGAAGCACGGCATCGCACTGGAATCCCGCGCGCAGACGGAGGCGCTCATCCTGCAGGCGCAGGAGCGCGTGTCGTGGATGCTGCGCACGCGGTACCTGCGCCGGATGGACGATGCATCCTCGGACGTGGGAGGCGTGGTGCTGCGGACGCTCCTGAGCGGCGAGACGCACGACCTGGTGGCGCAGGTCAATACCCAGCACCAGCAGCAGCTGTACGATCTCCTCATCGCGCGGCGCCTCTTCGAGGAGCTGGAGGTGCTGGAACCCGAGCGGGAGGAAACGCTGGAGGCGTACCGGGAGGCGCAGCAGTCCTACGATGCAGCCGCCGCCAGCGTGGAGCGCACCGCCGCGCAACTGGAGGCGATCAAGCGGATCATGGCCGAGGTGCACGAACAGGTGCTGAAGATCCAGAGCGAGCTGGCGCGGATCGACGCCCGCATCAAGCGCCGGGCGGAGCGCGATCTCATCGAGAAGGGGCTGCTCGATCCCAAGACGGGCGGCGCCAGTCCGATCGTCTCTGCGACGCCGCGCTTCAGCTGGCCGGTCTACGGCCGCATTTCCGCCGGATTTTTGGACAAGGGGTACAAGGACTACTTCGGCGTGCCGCACTACGCCATCGACATCGTGGTGGGGGAGAACACCCCCGTGGCGGTGGCGGCCGACGGGGTCGTCTTCCTGGTGCGCGACGGGGGCGAAACGGGCTACACCTACATCCTGGTGGGACACCGTGACGGCTACGCCACGCTCTACGGGCACCTGCTGTCCACGTCGGTGACGGCGGGGCAGGACGTGAGTGCCGGGCAGATCATCGGGCGCAGCGGCGGACGCCCGGGCACGCGCGGGGCCGGGCCGATGACGACGGGGGCCCACCTGCACTTCGAGGTCATCAAGAGCGGGGCGAACATCGATCCGCGGACGGTGCTGCCGTGACGGCGTTTCTCGTTTGTTCGTTCTTTCGTTCCTTCGTACATTCCGTATTCTGAGGCGATGCGCTGCCCTGCCTGCGTGGTGTGTTGATCGCAGTGAAACGAAGAAACGAATGAACGAGGATACGAATCAACGTTAGAGTATCATCATTCCATCGCCAAAACTGAAGAAGCGCATTTCCTCTTCGATTGCCTTCGCGTACAGCTCGAAAAGCGTGTCCCTACCCGTGAACGCCGCCACCAGCATGAGGAGGCTGCTTTTGGGAACGTGAAAATTGGTGATGAGGCCGTCGACGAAGCGCGGGGGGTTGCCGGGATGCAGGAAGAGGGTCGTGGGGCCGGCCGGGGGGCAGGTAGAGACGTTCCGCCGGAACGTCTCTACCCCCCGGCCGGCCCCGAATGCCGATTCCAGCGTCCGCACCACCGTCGTCCCCACGGCGAGAATCGGGCGGCCCTGCTGTTTTGCTTCCTGCAGGAATGCGGCGGTATCCGCATCGATGTGGTACCACTCCTCGTGCAACTGTTGCGATCGGATGTGTTCTTCCGTCAGTGGTGCGAAGGTTCCCAGATTCACATGGAGCGTGACGCGCCGCAGGATGCAGCCGTGTTCTTCGATTGTTCTCAGCAGTTCTTGCGTGAAGTGCAGGCCCGCAGTCGGGGCTGCGACCGATCCGTTCTCCCGGGCGAACACGGTTTGATACTCGCTGCGCCGCTCGGGTTCGGTGAGGGGGGATTGCTTGATGTAGGGCGGCAGCGGCGTCTCGCCGTAGCGGTCGAGCAGGTCCATCCATTGCTCCATCGGAAAGGACGGCTGCAGGAGCGCTTCCTTGTCTTCCCGTGCGCGGACGGTGAATGCATGTCCGTCCTCCCAGCGCAGCACGTCGCCCGGGTGCACGGTTCCTTTCAGGAGCACGCGCACCACGTCTCCCTCCGTGCCCAGGTACAACGCTTCGATGTGTCCGCCTGTTCCTTTGGTCAGGTGTAACCGTGCGGGGATCACTTTCGTTTCATTGAGCACGAGGACGGCGTTTGCGGGCAGGTATGCGGTGATGTTGCGAAACGTGTCGAACGAGGTTTGCTGCGTTGCACGATTGAATATCAGCAGCCGCGCCGTATCCCGCGGATGCGCGGGCGCCTGGGCGATCAGGTGCGGGGGGAGGTCGTAGTCGTAGGCCGACAGGGTGTCTTCCAGATTCATCGTTGCGGACCGATTACTACGACAAACTCGCCTTTCTTCGTGATGCTCGCGGCGAGGGCGGGGAGCTCCGCCACTGTCGCAGAGCGGTATTCCTCGTGCAGCTTGGTCAGCTCGCGCGCGACGACGACCGGGCGTTCCGGTTGCTGCGCCAGGGCCTCCGCCAATTCGTGCAGTGTCTTTTCGATGCGGTGGACGGATTCGTAGAAGACCACCGTGTGTTCCTCCTGCGCGAGGGATGCCAGGAGCGTTTTGCGGCCCTTCTTCAGCGGCAGGAAGCCCAGGTACGTGAAGCGGTTGATGGGGAGGCCGGAGCCACTGAGGGCGGCGAGGAAGGCGGCGGGGCCGGGGACGACTTCGATGCGGATGCCCGCCTCCCGGCAGCGGCTGACCAGGGCGTACCCGGGATCGGAAATGCCCGGCGTCCCGGCATCGGAGACCAGCGCCAGGTGCGCTCCCCGCTGCAATCGCTCGATGACCGCATCGAGCTTGCGCGGATCGGAGTAGCCGTGGAGGCTGATGAATTCCTTCTTCTCTATGTTCAACTGCTTGAGCAGATTCCCCGTCACCCGCGTGTCCTCGCACACGATCGCATCGCATTGCTTGAGTGTTTCAATCCCGCGCAGCGTGATATCGCCGAGGTTGCCGATAGGGGTGGCGATAATTGAAAGCATTGTTGTGATAGTATCAGAAGCACGTTGCTGATCCTGCTATATACATCGATCACGTTGTTTCATTCATCATCGGAATCCGGTTGCTTTCCAGTGATGTTGCAAATTCTGCATTTACATCTACCAATCCTCTTACGAATCCCGCATCGAGCAATTCTTTGGCTATCATCCATTGAGACTTCAGTTGATGGCAGACGTTCTCCTCCAGTATCATTTTTCGTGCAATGAGTGGATGATTCCGCATTCATCGCGTTCAAACCTACTCTCCT
Organism: uncultured Candidatus Peribacteria bacterium; assembly: GCA_964478005.1. GTDB lineage: Bacteria > Patescibacteriota > Gracilibacteria > Peribacterales > Peribacteraceae > JAKQEM01. The sequence goes on along the minus strand of CAYZGJ010000018.1, from coordinate 12,386 downwards.
TCCTCCACTCTCGACAAGATCATTTTTTGTCGTCAAAGAAGCTCCATCCCTCTTCCGCCAGCGGGGAATTCCGCTATGATCCCCCCGATCAACCCCCACTCTTTTTCCTATGGCGCGCACGAAGAACGATTCCACTCCTCCCGCAGACGATTCCCCGCAGCCGGCTGATCCGCAGCCGGGGATGCAGCAGGAACTGGGGGAGACGCTCTCGAGCATCGGTCGCATCGCGCCGCGGCCCATCGTGACAGAAATGGAGGAGAGCTACTTGAGCTACGCGATGAGCGTCATCGTGGCGCGCGCGCTGCCCGACGCCCGCGACGGACTGAAGCCCGTGCACCGGAGGATTCTGTATGGCATGAATGATCTGGGGCTGCGTTCCTCTGCGAAGCTTCGCAAGTCCGCCCTGATTGTCGGTGATGTGATGGGTAAGTATCACCCTCATGGGGACTCCGCAATTTATGATTCTCTCGTGCGTATGGCGCAGGGGTTTTCCATGCGGTATCCCCTGGTGCATGGACAGGGAAACTTCGGGTCCATCGATGGGGACGGGGCTGCAGCCATGCGTTACACGGAGGCGAAGATGGCGAAGATCACGGATGAAATGCTGCGCGACATCGAGAAGGATACGGTCGATTTCGTGCCGAACTACGATGCATCGCGCCGCGAGCCGGGCGTACTGCCTGCCAAGATCCCCAACCTCCTGCTCAACGGCACCGTCGGCATCGCCGTGGGCATGGCGACAAACATCCCGCCGCACAACCTGCACGAGGTGGTCAACGCGACCGTGCACCTGCTGGACCACCCCGACGCGACGGTGGAGGACCTGCTCACCTTCATCCAGGGGCCGGATTTCCCCACGGGCGGCATCGTCTACAACAAGGAAGCGATCAAGCAGGCGTACCTGACGGGCCGCGGGTCCGTGATCATGCGCGGGAAGGCGGAGATCGAAGAAGTGGGCAACGGACGTTTCCAGATCCGCATCAGCGAGATTCCCTACCAGGTCAACAAATCCGCGATGATCGAGAAGATGGCGCAGCTGGTCACCGACAAGGTCATCCAGGGCATCAGCGACATCCGCGACGAGTCCGACCGCGCGGAACTGGTGCGCATCATCATCGAACTGAAGAAAGACGCCTACCCTCAGAAGATCCTCAACCAGCTCTACAAGCACACCGACCTGCAGACGAGCTTCGGCTACAACATGATCGCGCTGGCCGACGGCATCCAGCCGCGCCTGATGAACCTGCAGGAGATGCTGCAGGTCTTCATCGATCACCGCCGGGTCGTCATTACGCGGCGCATCACTTTCGAGCGCGACCGCGCCAGGGAGCGTGCGCACATTTTGGAGGGACTCTCGATCGCGCTGCAGCATATCGACGAAGTCATCGCGACCATCAAGAAGAGCCAGGCCCGGGAGGATGCGCGGGAGAATCTCATGAAGAAGTTCAAGCTGACGGAGATCCAGGCCAACGCAATCCTGGATATGCGCCTGCAGACGCTGGCGGGACTGGAGCGCAAGCGCATCGAGGACGAGCTGAAGGAGACGAAGCGCTTCATCAAGGAGTGCGAAGAGATTCTGGCCGATCCCCGGAAGATCGACGGCGTCTTCCGTGACGAAATGCTGGAGATCAAGAAGGCCTACGGCGATGACCGGCGCACGGCGGTGGTGCCCTCGGCGGCGGGCGAATTTTCGGCCAAGGATACGATCCCGAATGCCCCGATGATGGTGACGCTCACGCGCAGCGGCTACGTGAAGCGCCTGAGCCCCTCGCAGTTCCGCGCGCAGCACCGCGGCGGCAAGGGGGTGAAAGGGGCGGACGTGCGCGAGGATGACGAGGTGCTCTCCATCCTCCACGTGATGAATCATGATGAATTGCTTTTCTTCACCAATACCGGCCGCGTGTTCCGGCTGCCCGCGTACGAATTGCCGCAGGCGGGGCGGGTGGCGCGCGGGCAGGCGATCGTGAATCTGCTGCAGCTCAAGCCCGAGGAGCGCATCACGGCGATCCTCAAGTCCGACCTGAGCGGGGCGCAGTACCTCTTCATGGTGACGACGGAGGGGACGGTGAAGCGGACGGAGGCGAGCGAATTCCAGAACATCCGCCGCTCCGGCCTGATCGCGCAGAAGCTGCCGGAGGGCGAAGACCTCAAGTGGGTGGTGACGACGAGCGGCAAGGATGAGATCCTGATCGTGACCAAGAAGGGCAAGGCGATCCGCTTCAAGGAGGACGACGTGCGGTCGATGGGGCGCGCGGCGGCGGGTGTCCGCGGCATCAAGCTGGGGGCGGGCGACCGGGTGGTGGAGGCGGGCGTCATCCGCAATCCCAAGATCAGCAGCCTCCTGGTGGTGATGGAAAACGGGCTCGGGAAGATGAGCCCCGTGACGGAGTACCGCTTCCAGGGGCGCGGGGGGTCGGGCGTGCTGGCGGCCAAGCTCACGGCCAAGACCGGCGACATCATCGGCGCGGTGGTGCTGGAGGAGGGGGCGCAGGGGGATCTGCTCTGCATCAGCCGGCAGGGGCAGACCATCCGCATGGCCTTATCCGACATTCCCTCCCGCGGACGCGCCACGCAGGGCGTCATCGTCATGCGGCTCGATCCGCCGGACAAGGTGGCTACCATGAGCGTGGTCCTGCGCGACGAGGAAGCCGAGAAGGCGATGGAGGAAGCCGCCGAGCAGCAGCGCGAAGGCGAGATGGAGGAACTGTTCGAGGAGGCCGAGGCCATCGAAAAAGCGGCCAAATCCAGCAAGCGGAAGGCGAAGAAGGCGGTGAAGGCGTGAGGTCCGACAGGGGAGAAAGGGCAGAAAAGGCAGAAAGGTTGTGCTTGCGCCGTGTCAGATCCTGTGTACAATCTCCCCACTTATGAAAGCCGGTATCCATCCTGCACTGCATCAGAAGGCCAAAACGACCTGCACGACGTGCGGGACGGTGTTCGAGATTCCCTCGACGCAGCCCGAGCAGACGGTGGAAACCTGCCGCAACTGCCATCCCATTTACACGGGCAAGCAGCAGAAGGACCTGCGCGGCGGCCGCGTGGACCGGTTCAAGAAGCGTCTGGAGAAGGCGGCGGGGAAATAGGACTAAGGACAGGGGACGAGGGACTAAGGACGAATGACAAATTTCCAATTTCTAATGTCAAAATTACAAGGATTCCGTTGCAGGGAGCACATTTTCCTGTATGATGGAGATATCACGATGAGAGGCCGTCCGAAGGGTTCTGTCCCGAGGAAATGCCTCTCTTTTTATGTTGGCAGATTTTGTGGAGCAAGCGGTTGAGATAGGTGGTATCTGCGGCAAATTCTTTCAGGAGTCGCGAGTACTTGTGGAAATTGGGAACGATCAGTCGGCGTAATTTCTTCTGTTGCTTCAAATAGTCTATGAGACAATGGAAATCGCCGTCTCCCGATACAATCACAGCACCATCGTAGTTGTTCAATTCTATCATGGCATGGAGTACCAGCTCTGCATCGACATTGCCTTTGGTTACTTTCCGTGATCCGTCCCAAATGATGGAAGAGGGCTTGAAGATCAGACGGTATCCTGCTTCACGCATGCTCGTGTATATTCGCTCATTCCCCGGCACATAGCCGATGAATGCAAATGCCGTCGTGACGTCATACTTATCTTTCAGATAGCGCCGGAACCGAGCCCAATCCAGGTCCCACCCCTGATCCCGGATGGCAAGATGAACATTCTGACTGTCGATGAAGGCAAAATTATTTGCCATACGGGGAGCATAGCACCGGCCGGATTTCTGTCACTCTCTGATTGATAGTGCTATACTTTTCCCATGAACACCCGTCAGGCCAAGCTCCTCGAGGCGATCATCGATGAATTCATCAAGACGGCGATCCCGGTCGGGAGCCGGCAGATCATCGAGCGGGGACACTTTGACCTCTCCTGCGCGACCATCCGCAACGAGATGCGCTTGCTCGGGGAGGAAGGGCTGATCGAGCAGCCGCACATCAGCGCGGGACGCATCCCCACGGCCAAGGGGTACCGCGTGTACGTGCAGGACTTCATGCAGCCGTCCGCGCAGGAGCTGCAGGTGCGCAAGCGGTTCACGGTGCTGAAGGAGCAGTACGAGAAGCGCAAGGATCAGGAGCGCGTGGAGGAGGCCGTGGCGCTGCTGGCGCAGATGATTCCGAACGTCGCCTTCGCCACGGTGCCGCACAAGGCGCGCGTCACGTACCTGGGGCTGGCCAATACGCTGCGCCAGCCGGAATTCCAGGTGAACCCGCTGCTGGCCACGGGCGTGGTGGAGGTGCTGGAGAACCGCCTGGCGGACCTGCTGGAGCACGTGGAGAGCGACGACCAGGTGCGTTACTACATCGGTGACGAGCACCTGCTGCCGCAGATCCAGAGCTGCAGCGTGCTGGTGAAGCGCTACAGCGTGCGCGGGGAGGGCGGCTTCATCGGCATCCTGGGGCCCATGCGCATGGACTACGCGTACAACACCGTGGCGCTGGATATGGCGGCGGAACTGCTGCGCGCTGCCTGAGGCAGCGCGCAGGATGCAAAATGGGAAATGAAAAATGAAAAATGGCTTGGGTCGGGCTCCTTCTGTCGGCAAATACTCATTCTCAGCAGACAATTTTGCATTTCGCATTTTGCATTTCTCATTGTTTCATCCGCAAACCCGCTATACTCCCCCCGTGTCCTCCACCGCATCTTCGGATACCGTTCTCCTCCGCATCCGTCCGAGTCTGCCCGACCCGGAGGAGGTCAGCGCCAGCCGCGGGCCGCTCATGATGGAGACGGCGCTCTCCGCCCTCCACTCCCTCAGCAGGCGCGACGGATCCATCGGGCTGGAGATCGGCACGGCGGAGGGGAAGATCGCGCTCTTCGTCCGGGCGCACCCCGGGGCGGCGGGACTGGTGGAGAGCCAGCTCTACGGCCAGTACCCCGATGCGGAGATCGATCCGGTGCCGGTGGAACTCTTTGCGGCGAAGGAGGGGGAGATCGTGGTGTCGGCGGATCTGCGCCTGACCGATCCGGAAGTCTTTCCCATCAAGCGCCATCCGCAGTTCAGCGATCCGCTCAGCCGGCAGACCATCGATACGATCGCAGGGATCACGTCCACGCTGGTGCGGTTTCCCAAGCCCGGGATGCGCGGGCACGTGCAGGTGGTGGTGGCGCCCATCGCCGGAGGGGGCTACCGCAAGCGCGCGCTGAAATTCGTGCCGTTCCTGGGCAAGGGCATCCCGAAGTACTGGCCCGCCTACGCCAAGCTCTTCACGCGGGTGCACCTGGCGCGCGGCTGGCAGCGCATCGCATTCCTCCCGCTGGATGTGGTGCTGGGCGGCTGGCGGGTGTGGTTCTCCCGGGTGGCGCCGCAGACGTCGCTCTCCCTGACGACGGGGGAGATGACCACGGAGGGCAGTCCCGAGGAGGAAGTGCAGAAGACGAGCATGCGCTCCCACGAGCGGGAAGATGCGGTTTCGGCCGCGGTGGATAAATTGAACCGGCTGCTCTTCGCCGCCAATCTCCGCGTGAGTGTGATCGCGCCCGCCGCCTGCAGGGAAGACGCCATCGCCAAGGTGCGCGAGATCGCCGCCAGCTTCCGTCCCTTTACGCTGCCGCAGTGCAACGGCTTCGCCCCGCTGCCTCCGGCGATCCTGCCGCAGATCCCGCTGGGCTTCCGGCAGCGGCCGTTCGTCCTGTCCGCCGAGGAGATCGCGACGGTCTGGCACGTCCCCAATATCCTCGTGAAAACGCCCAACATGGACTGGGTGATCAGCAAGAAGCTGGAACCTCCCGTGAACCTCCCCGTGCCCGACGTGACCGATCCGCCGGAGAACCTGACGATCCTGGGCGAGGCGGTCTTCCACGGGCAGCGCATGCGGTTTGGCATCCGGCAGGACGACCGCCGCCGGCACGTGTACGTCATCGGAAAAACCGGCATGGGCAAATCGGTGCTGCTGGAGAACATGATCTTCAGCGACGTGCACGCGGGCAGGGGGCTGGCCGTCATCGATCCGCACGGCGATCTCATCGAGGCGATCCTGCGCTTCATCCCGAAGAGCCGCAGCAACGACGTCATCCTCTTCGATCCGTCCGACCGTGACTTCCCCCTTTCCTTCAACATGCTGGAGGCGCCCCATCCCGACCAGCGCCCGCTGGTGGCATCGGGACTGATGAGCGTCTTTACCAAGCTGTGGCCGGATGCCTTCTCCGGCCGCATGGAGCACATCCTGCGCAATACGCTCCTGGCCCTCCTGGAAAACGAAGGCTCCTCGATGCTGGGGATTCTCCGCATGTTCGGGGATGATGCGTACCGCGCAAAGGTCGTCGCCCGGGTGCGCGATCCGGTGGTGAAGAGCTTCTGGGAGACGGAGTACGCCGGCTGGAGCGACAAGTACCGCACGGAGGCCGTGGCCGCCATCCAGAACAAGATCGGGCAGCTGCTCACCACGCCGCTGATCCGCAACATCGTGGGGCAGGTGCGGTCCACGCTGGACGTCCGGCACGCGATGGACACGAGCAAGATCGTGCTGGTGAATCTCTCCAAGGGGAAGCTGGGGGAGGACACGTCGGCCTTCCTCGGCTCCATGCTGGTCACCAAGTTCCAGATCGACGCCATGAGCCGCGCGGACATCCCGGAGAGCGAGCGTCGCGACTTTTACCTGTACGTCGACGAGTTCCAGAACTTCGCGACGAAGTCCTTCGCCACCATTCTCAGCGAGGCCCGCAAGTACCGGCTGTCGCTGACCATGGCGCACCAGTACGTGGGGCAGCTGACTATCGGGCAGAATGACGCGTCGCTGCGCGATGCGGTCTTCGGGAACGTCGGATCGCTCATCAGCTTCCAGGTGGGGTCCGATGACGCCGAGGAACTGTCCGAGCAGTTCGAAGAGATGGTGACGCCCAAGGATATCCTCAGCCTGCCCAAGTACCACAACTACACCCGCCTGATGATCGACGGCGTGCCCAGCAAGCCGTTCTCGGTCGCCACGCTCCCGCCACCGGACTTCATTCAGGATGACGGCCGCATCGAGATCCTGCGCAGCCTCACGCGCGAGCGGTACGCCCAGAAGCGCGACGTGGTGGAGGAGAAGATCCTGCGGTGGGCGGCCGGCGCGGCGGAGGCGAAGGTCGCGGCGAAGACGGCGGAGAAGGCCAAGGAGAAAGAGGAGGAAGAGAAGAAGAAGGCCAAGGCCAAGGGCATGAGTCTGAAGGACTATCGCGCCTGGCGCGACCGGGAGATGTGGCTCAATGAATACAACGCGCTACGCAAGCGTGAGATGCTCGGCGAACCCTTGTCCGATGATGAACGGAAACAGATGCAGGAATTAGCTGCGAAACTGGAGCAGTCCGGTGGCATCCCGCCCCCCAGCAAGAGCATGCTGGATGCGGTGGAGAAGGGGAAGAAGAGACGGGAGATGTGAGGGGGGAGATGTGAGTGACGATTTTGTTTCGTGAGTACTCACGTCTCACGTCTCCTATCTCACATCCTTACCTTTACATCCTGAGCCAGATTTCAACATACGGAAAGAAAACAACTGCCAGCACCGCAATCACTACCATCAAACTCACCAGCGACGCCGAGGCCGCGACGTCCTTGGTCCACTGCATGCCTGCGTGGTACTCCTCCCTGCCCAGCAGTTTACGCTCGTGGTCCAGCACGTCAGTCAATCGTTCGATGGCGGTATTGAGGAGTTCCACGGCGAGGAAGAGTCCGCCGGCCAGAATCAGCGCCAGCCACTCCCACGTCAAAAGCCCGATGAACCCCGCGCCGATCAGGATCAGCGCATACACGGCGGTGAAGACCTGCAGATTCCGCTCCCGGGCATACGCATGCAGGAGGCCGTGGAGCGCGTGGAGGAAGCTGTGGAAGGTGCGAGGCATGGGGAGAGAATAGCGGAATGCATTCCAGCTGAGTACGTCATGTTCACCGGCGATTGAAATCGCAGGTGAACACACCATCGGTTCCCTATCACCTTGGTTCCTCTCAATTATCCATTGTCCATTATTCATTATCCATTCCCCCTATCCCCGGTACCGGGTACTGCCTGCAGAAGGTTTTGACTTCTTCGTGCAGTGCGGCGAGGGCGGTGTCGTCGGTGCGGAGTTCGATGGCGCGGAGCATGAAACGGGCGAGCTTCTCCATGTCGGGTTCTTTCATCCCGCGGGTGGTGACGGCGGGGGTGCCCAGGCGGATGCCGGAGGGGTCTAAGGCAGAGCGCGGGTCGTCGGCGATCATGTTCTTATTCAGCGTGATGCCGATGCGGTCGAAGAGCACTTCGGCTTCCTTGCCGCTGATGCCCCAGGAGGTGACCGTATCGATGAGCATCAGGTGGTTGTCCGTGCCGCCGGTGATGAGCCGCGCGCCGGACTGCAGGAAGATTTCCGCCATGTGTTGCGCGTTGCGGACGATCTGATGAGCGTAGTCCTTGAATTCGGGTTTGAGCGCTTCGCCGAAGGCCACCGCCTTGGCAGCGACCATCTGCATGATGGGGCCGCCCTGGAAGCCGGGGAAGACCATCTTGTCGATTTTCTTTCCCAGTTCCGCCTCACGCGTCAGGATCATCCCGCCGCGCGGGCCGCGCAGGGTCTTGTGCGTGGTGGTGAGGCAGATGTCGAAGCCGAAATCGAAGGGATTCTTGTGCGCGCCGCCCGCGATCAGTCCCGCCACGTGCGCCATGTCCATGATGGCCACCGCGCCCACTTCGTCGGCGATGGACCGCATCGCTGCGTAATCCAGTTCGCGCGGGTAGGCGGAGTAGCCGGCCATGAGGATCTTTGGCTTCTCGCGTTTGGCCACCGCGCGCATCTCGTCGTAGTCGATGGCGCCCGTTTCCGTATCTTTCATTTTGTACCGGACGAAGCGGAAGATTTTCGCGAGGTAGGTGACGGGATGGCCGTGGGTCAGGTGCCCGCCGTGGCTCAAATCCATGCCCATGATGGTGTCGCCCGGCTCGCAGAGCGCGAAGTACGTGGCCACGTTGGCGGGGGCGCCCGCGTGGGGCTGCACGTTGGCGTGTCCCGCTCCGAAGAGTTGCTTCGCCCGCTCGATGGCGAGCGTCTCCACGGCGTCGGTGAACTCCTGCCCGCCGTAGTAGCGCTTGCCGGGGTAGCCTTCCGCGTACTTGTTGTTGAACACCGACCCCATGATCTCGAGCACCGCGGGGGAGACGTAGTTCTCCGAGGGGATCAGCTCCACGCCCTCGGCCTGCCGGCGCATCTCGCCGGTCAGCGCGGCGTAGATGACGGGGTCGGCCAGCTGGAGAGCATTGTAGGAAGGCATGCAGACGAATGGATAATTGATAATGGATAATGACGCATGCGTTGTTGCGAGATCATTATCCATTATTCATTGTCCATTATCCATTCTTCCTTGTCCACCGACTGCGTGCTGCAGGCCGCGTGGCGTCACGATCGCATCCACCCTCGCATCGTGCGGCTGCGTGGGGATGATGTGGACCATTTGGCAATCAAACGCGATGCCCCAGGCTCGGGCTGCGGGGTTTGCGGCACGGAGGCGTTCCAGCCATTTGTCGTAGCCGCCGTTGCCGCGGCCCAGGCGATTGCCGGCGGGGTCGAACGCGACGCCGGGGATCAGGGCGATCTGCACGGACGCGAGGTCGAGTTCTTCCGTTTCGGTCTTGGGTTCCCGTACCCCGAAGGGTCCCTTCTCCAGATCCTCCAGATCGGTGATGCGGCGGAAGGCGAAGGCTCTGCCCTCGGTGCGGGGAAGGTAGAGAGCGGTACCCTGTGGAAGATATGCTTCCAGCAGCGGCAGGATGTCGGGTTCGGTCGGCATGGGCACAAAGGCACAGAGGACGGAGAGATCCTGCGGCAGGTGTTCCCGGAGGCGCCGGACGATGCTGCGGCTCTCGGCTTCGCGGTCTTTGGCAGAGAGGCGGTCGATGCGGACGGCGATGGAGGCGCGGAGGGAGGATTTTTCGTGCATGGGATGCGAATGAATAATGGATAATTGATAATGGATAATGACGCATAACGAATGACAAATGCCAAATTTCAAATATCAAACTTCTGAGCAGAATGTCAGTGGCCAGCGGCTTGCAGGACTGCAGGAAGGAAAGAACAGAAAAGTCGATACTCGTCACTGGTCACTCGTCACTCGACACTAAAAAATATCCGATACCGCATCGGCCAGATCAACTGCTTGCTGCCGGGGCTCGGGGGGCGGAGCGCCGAGGTCGGAGTCGAGGACGGTTTTGAGGGTCATGCGCTGCCCCAGACGATCGTGCAGTGCGTCCTGCGCGGAGCGGATGCCCTCGGGAATGGAGGCCTTTTCGCGGTGGAAATTGGACGCGAAGCAGACGGTCAGCGTCGATCCTTCCAGCGCGTGGAGCCGGCCGTTGCGCATGGATACCTGCGCGGCGGCGGGCTGGATCTCCTTGAGCACGTCGGGCCAGAGGGGGCGGATGGCGTCGAGGGTCAGGCTGTCTGCGGGGGATGGCATCGTTTTCTCCGGAGGGAGAGACGTTGATTGGGGGCTGTTGGCATTTGGCTGTTGGCTTTTGGCTTCTGCTAATCGCTCATCGCTCTCCGCTATCCGCTCCCCTAATTCCATCAGGCTCAGCAGCGCCGATTCCAGCACCAGGCCCGGCAGCGGGGCTGCGCGCAGGTCGACGGCGCACTGCAAGAGCGTTTCGATGCGATGCTGTGCCGTGGCCGTGGATGCGCCGGCTTGCACCGCCGCGTGCAGCTGATCGCGCACGGCGCCCAGCAGCAGCCGCACGAAGACGTCCAGCGGGATGCCCGCTTCCTCCAGTGCCCGCGTGATGTGCACTCCTTCCGCCCGGTCGCCCGTGTCCAGCGCCGCCAGCATCTGCTCCACGAAGGCGTGTCCCGTTTCCCCGACGCGCTCGGCCACTTCCTCCGCCGTGATGGTCGGAAGCGATCGGAGCTGATCGAGCAGGGAGATGGCGTCGCGCATGCCCCCCTGCGCCGCGCGCGCAATGGCCCGCAACGCCCCGTCATCGGCGGGAATCTGCTCGTTGTCCGCAATCGTCCGGAGGCGGCCCACCAGGTCCTCCTCGCCGATCTGCCGGAAGAGGAACCGCTGGCAGCGCGATTGCACCGTGGCGGGGATCTTGTGGAGTTCGGTGGTGGCCAGGATGAAGTAGGCGTAGGGCGGCGGCTCCTCCAGGGTCTTGAGCAGGGCGTTGAACGCACCCTTGGAGAGCATGTGGACTTCATCGATGACGTAGACCTTGGCGCCGGCGACCACGGGGGTGAACTGGATCTTTTCGATGAGGTCGCGGATGTTGTCGACGCCGGTGTTGCTGGCGGCGTCGATCTCCACGAAATCGACCAGGCTGCCCTCCTCGAAGGCTTTCAGCAGCTGCTCGCGGATCACGGGGTCCCCGATGCCCCGCGTCAGCAGATGCCGGGCAAGAATGCGCGCCGTCGACGTCTTGCCCGTCCCGCGCGTCCCGGCGAAGAGGTAGGCGTGGGAGAGCCGGTCCTGCCCGATGGCCTGCCGCAGGACCGTGACGACGTGTTCCTGTCCCACGAGATCATCGAGCGCACGGGGCCGGTAGGTGCGGTAGAGAGACATGAAGGCGAATGAATAATGGATAATTGATAATTGATAATGGATAATGACGGATGAAACATGCAAATTTCCAATTCCAAATGTCCAATGACGGCTTTCCACATCGTGGATGTATCGGTATTCTACACTTTCCTTCCCATCTTCTCTCCATGTTTCGCCGCCTTCTCCTCCTCGCGCCGGTCTTCGTTCTCGCAGCTTGTACCCGGGTCGATACCACGGGGCTGACCCCGGAACTCCAGAGCGGGCCGCATCCCGACAGCAATCCCAACGCCGTCGTGACCGTGCAGGTCTACAGCGATCTGCAGTGTCCCGCCTGCAAGAGTGCGCACGAGCTGATCGATCCTGCACTGCTGGCGCAGTACGGCTCGCAGATCCGTTTCGAGTTTGCCCACATGCCTCTCTCGTCGATCCATCCGCTGGGGATGCCCGCGGCGGAGGCGGCGGAGTGCGCGGCGGATCAGGGAAAATTCTGGGATTTCGTGGATCTGGCGTACGCCGAGCAGAGCCAGCTGGGTTTCCCGGCGCTGGACCGCTGGGGGGAGCAATTGGGACTGGACCGCGACCTCTACCGTCGCTGCCGCTCCTCGCGCATCAAGCGGGATGCGATCCAGGCTTCCTATGAAGCCGCGCGCGATGCCGGCGTCGGCGGGACGCCCACGTACTTCGTCAACGGTTCTCCGGTTCCCACCTCCCTGGAAGCGCTGGGGCAGGCGATCGAGACGGCTGCGGGGGCGATGCGGGATAGGTTGTAGGGAGTAGGGAGTAGGGAGTAGGGAGTGGGTGGTGGGGGGTTTTCCGTTTCTCGTTATTCTGTCGGGTAAATACCCCGCTCTTAGAGAGCGATGCTACGTGTGAAA
>CAYZGJ010000017.1:0-18925 GCA_964478005.1 uncultured Candidatus Peribacteria bacterium | reverse complement strand
AGTCATTGAAAAACAGCAGAGTGATCGTAGGTATGATTACATGAGCAACGAGCACAAAGCGATAGATGCTGAAATTTACAAAATGTATGGTTTATCAAGGGAAGATGTGTGCGAAATAGAGACATGGTTTGCACGCCGTTATCCAAAATTAGCGAAGTACGCTGATTTGTAATATGAAGCAGATAGGCCCCGATACCGTGCTTTTTGTGTCGATGAGCTTTGTGCTTGTGTTTCTCGTAGCGCTGAACATTCTGCATTTTGGCGACGGATGGGCACTCAATCAACGTGAATGGTGGAGAGATGTCTATGAATTGGTCAATGCCGTAGGAATCAATCTTCTTGCTGCCTATTTCTTCTACGTGCTTATCGCATACTTTTTCGTAAACCGTAGGCGGGGGATTATCAAGGCGAATCTGCAGGTGCAGTATCGACAGTTCAAAAAATCTGTTATCGGCCATTTTCTGGGTGCAGTTCCTGATGTTCCTTACCATCCCGATCTGGTCAATCAGCTCTTTGACGTTCCAAAATTCCGAACATTTTTCCAAGAAGTTCCACCACATAGTTCAGAGAACAGATGGAGTATGGTTTTCCACGCTGTGCATTCTAGCTCCATCCTTCAGCGTGAATTGATAATGGAGATAAACGAGCTGCGAGATGAAATTATGTATCTCCTTAGCGCGATTGAAATATATGACGAGAATATCTTCGGTTTTTTTAAAAGTCTCAAGCAGATCACCTACCGCTTGCAGCATGACAGCATTGATACAGGAAAATATGAACAGATGCTGGATGTGTTGTACCAGGCATTTGCAGGCTGGAATAACATTGATGGAAAACATCGCGACACAGACTTTGTGCAGTCGTTCATAGATGATCTGTGAACTGACAATCTACACTGCGCGTGATTGACAGCTTCAATATGTACAATTTATCCCTCCATCAGGAGGGTTTCTAATTGAGAGCAAATTCTTCTGCACAGCGCTCTTTTTGCGTCCAAGGAATACTTTTGATTTGATAGTTATCCAATACAGATAGTACCTCAGTTGAAATACTTTTATCCATATCGTTATAGATCACGTAGAAGCTAATCTGCTCTGTACGTATCTCTGCAATATCATTGAATGCAAAAGCAGCCAACCTGATTGCGTCTTTTTTTGGTGTGTTCACTGCTTGGATAAGTCTTTCAGGTTTTGTCCGCGAAGAAGGTACAAGAAAATCAATGTTATTATCCAATCCGCTTTTTCCAGCCATTTTTACATCACGGGTGTGGATTATGTTATTTGATCTGAAATAAAGCTCTACATCCTCTTTGAATAAGGAAAACACGTTCTCTTGAGAGAGGGTAAACATATCATTCACTGCAAGAATTGCCTGAATGAGATAATGCTTCTTTTGACCGATATTTTGAGGCGTGGCCTCAATGAATAGCTCGTGCCTCTCATTCGACTTCACTCCAAATCCTTTCAAAATCGAATTGTAGATCTTCTCTCGCTTTGGACTGCTTATTTCCATGCCCGACATGCTCAGATCTGCAATCGTGAATCCATCGTCAGTAAGCCGGATGCCATGTTCTGTTTTTTGAGCGTATATATTTACGTGATCATTATGCCTGTCCAAAAATGGAGTACTGATTGAGTATTTTTTCTCATCCTCAATAGACTTTATAAGAGTGTTATCTCTTATCCATTGTAAGTAGCCTTCAATCATGGAATCAGCCCACGTCATATCTAGCAAAGTGAGGATTGAACTGTTGGACAATCTACAATCGAACAGTACTCGCAGATTTTATCGAGTACGGTTTCCATACTCGGTAGTGGATCACCTTCTAGTCCTATCTCAGTGATGGGAAATGCCCACTTATCATCGAATCCTTCTCGATATAGATGTATATGCGGACCATCAAAGGTTTTACCATCTGCTTCGGGTGGATTTGAATGTCGCCCCATTGAATCGTACCTGAGCAGAACAATGGCAGTTTTTACCGTTTTATTGTAGGTAAACTTTTGCAATTCAAATTCACCCCTACAGAAGTGCATCAGAAAAACATCATTGGTGGATGTGGACTGCAATTCTCTTTTCCACCGTATCGGAGCAGGACCTAAAATGATCTCATCTGGTTTATCAAATCTCTTTTCTAGGCCAAGAAGATACGCAAACTCTACTTGTGTAAGCATTGTGGCAAATTGTAGCAGTCTTTTGTAGAAGGTGAATCTCTTATTCCTCTATGAAGTAATCCGCATCAATCTTCTTCACGATATACGCCTCCTGCTGCGCCACGCCGACATCATGTTCAATCATCAGCCTTGCAAGATACTTCCCATCTACAAGAACGATTTTGGCATCAATCGAATTGGCATAAGCACGGGCATCTGCCGTGAAGGATGATGTGGTGATGAACACGCCTTTCCGTGCGCGGTTGCCCGCCAGTGCACCCATGAACTTCTGTATTTCCGGTCTGCCTACCACTCCTTCCCAGCGCTTCGCCTGAATGTAGATGACATCCAGCCCCAGCTTGTCTTCGTTGATAATGCCATCTATGCCGCCATCTCCGCTCTTGCCAATAGCCTTCCCTGCATCCTTGAGGGAGCTGCCGTATCCCATTTTGAGCAGAACATCCACCACAAGGCGCTCGAAGAACGCTGGCGACATGCTGCCGATCTGCACAAGCAGATTGCTGATAAGGTCATTGCGTAGCTCGCCAAACGCTTCATCCATGCGCTCTTCGGGTGTCAGTTCAGGTGACGGAGATGGCGATGGTGATGATGTGTCATCAGTATCAGTGCCATTGGGATGCCAGTTCGCTTCATATTCAGGGAACTTCGCAAGATCTTCTGTCGTGAGTGTTGTTGGATTTGTTGCGAGTACTTCCTTGCCTCGCGGCGTGATACGCATAAAGCCTCTGCGCGGGTACTCGACGAGCTCCGCTTTCATGAGAAATGTCCTCGCCCAGCCCGTTCTATTGACGATGGTGCGCTGTCACCCGGAAGGAAGCATCTGGCTTCGTTCCTCATCCTTCAGTTGAAACTTATCCTCAAGAAATTGCACGGCATCTTTGAGCGCATATTCTCCTCCGTCTTTCACAAACTGCAGGAGTGGCAAGAGGAGCTGTTCAAATTTGGGGATGGCCATGCTGGAATCATAGCACAACTTTCGATGGTCCATCCCTTGTTCATTCTTATTGGTCACACGCATTCCTTACGCTCTATCGCCCGGTCGACACGTTGGAACGCAGGGGATGAATGGATAGTGGATAATGACGAAGGACGAAGGGCGAATGACAAATGCCAAATTTCCAATGTCAAAAGGTTTGGAAATATATCGTGGGCAGGAGAACGGGCAATACCCCGTCAGCTTGGCGAGGGGGCGGGGACTCTGCTCTGAATGATACGCGCGACGCAGCTTCTTCACTGCTTACCTTTTTGTCCCTGCCTATAGGCTGCATCCCATGCTGTTTGCTGCCGTGCAACATGTCTATCATAGGCACAGCGCAAGCAATCGCCATATTCATTTGATGGGGGTGCCATCAAAAGCTGCATACCATGCCGTACCTTCTGTTGAGATGTTTTTAGGAAAGCAGCGATTGTCTGCAAAGTGCCGGAGGGGACTTCATCGACGGAACGGTGAATCGATTCCATAGTAATGAGACTTTAGATCACCAATCATATATACGTCAAGTGCCAATAATCGGAGTGGCATTCCGGTGCCTGAAAAAAGGCGATAGGTGGCATATTTGTTCTTTTGCCAGAGGAGGAGTGGGGAGAAGAATGTCAAATTTCCAATTTCCAATGTCAAAAGGCATGGGAGAGGAGAGGATTGCACGCTGCAGAAGGGGCAGTACCCCGTCAGCTTGGCAAGGGTGCGGGGGCTCACTCCACAAACCTGATCGGCAGATATGCCTCCACATCCTCCTGCTCGATCTCATGCTCTTCAAAGAATGCCAGTATTCCCGTCGTGGCGGCCTCCGGCTTTCCATACAAATCGGTCAGCGCGTTGACCAACTCCGCATCAAAGGACTCATACAGTTCTGCGAGGAGGAGATCGAAGGCGGGATTGCCGGTTTCCAGCTTTCCTAATTTCGCAAACCAATCCGCAAACGTGGCATTTAGCGGCAGTTCGATGATGTGTTCCTCTTCTCTGTCGCGGCTTTCACGGGGCGGAATTGCAATCATGCGGGACAGTATAGCATCTTCTCACCCCCGACCCCGCACCAGTGCTGCGCACGTTGCGGGGCAAGCAGGGGCGCAAAATCATCTTGCATGCGATAGGTGTACGCGTGTACACTGCAC
The DNA here is from genome assembly GCA_964478005.1 of uncultured Candidatus Peribacteria bacterium. GTDB lineage: Bacteria > Patescibacteriota > Gracilibacteria > Peribacterales > Peribacteraceae > JAKQEM01. The sequence continues at coordinate 14,639 of CAYZGJ010000017.1, read as the reverse complement.
CTTTCCTGCATAACGCTCTACGCTGCAATCTTGGTTGAGCGTATCGTATGATCACTTCCTTTGCTTGCATGATTCCCCTCACTCACCCCTTCGCTCAGCAGGCAATCGCCTGGGCATCCGCCACGGGAGAACCGCCGACTCTCTCGCCGGACCGATGGTGCGAGACGAAGGACATCCTGCGCGCCCGTATCGACAGCCTCACCATCCGCCTGCTGCACGGGCACATCGAAGAAGATCGTGTGCGACTCCTGGATGCGGTGCTCTCCGAAATCGGCAGCAATTCGTTCGACCATAACATCGGACAGTGGCGGGATGTGCCCGGTGTCTTGTTCGAGAGCATGGAGATGGAAGATGGCACTCTCTGTGCGCTGGCCGACAGAGGACAGGGATTGCGCGCAACGCTCAGTCGCATCCGTCCCGATCTGCAGACCGATGCGGAAGCATTGCGGGTGGCGTTCACGGAGCGGATTTCCGGACGGGCACCGGAGCAACGCGGCAACGGTCTGAAGTTCGTGCGGTCTGTGCTCCTGGAGGATGGCATCGATCTGTGGTTTGGAAGCGGCACCGCTGCCTACGCCGTGCGGAGCAGAGCGGAGGAATGGCCGGCCAACGATGCACAGCCGCTGCCGGGCTGTTGTGCTATAGTGCTCCTCAGAAATCTATGATCCTCCTCATGCGCAACTTCGGCGAGAAACTCGACTCCCGTCCTGCGGGCAGAGAGGCGTGGCTGGCGATCCAGCCGCGTCTGCGCGAGATGCAACCGGACGAAACCGTGACGCTGGATTTCGCCGATATCCTCCTCCTCACACCTTCTTTTGCGGATGAATTCGTCTCGTCCTTCGTGTACGAGTATCCCAAGCGAGTCATTCTCTCTCATACGCAGGACAATATCACCGTGCGCAAAACGCTGGAATTTCTGTCGGAATCCTGGGAATGGAAACCGGCGATGGAGTGAGATGCCTCAAATTCAGTTATGAAGAATTTCTTCATAACTGCGGACGACGGCAAAACGTACGATACGATGCACTACAATCTGGATGTCATCATTGCGCTCGGATACCGCGTCCATTCCATGAGAGCGACGAAGTTCCGCATCTGGGCGACGCAGCGTCTCAAAGAGTACATCATCAAAGGATTTACCATGGATGACGAACGGCTGAAACAGGGCGGCGGCCGCGCGCGGTACTTCGAAGAGTTGTTGCAGCGGGTTCGTGATATCCGTGCCAGCGAGCGGAACTTCTACCAGAAGGTGACGGACATCTACGCCACCAGCGTCGATTACCGCAAGGATGATGCGCTGACGAAGATTTTTTTGCGACGGTGCAGAACAAAATGCACTATGCCGTGCACGGCCGCACCGCAGCGGGAAGCGAAGTATATTTCTGATTTTGATCGGGAAGTGAAAAAATTGTCCGATCCAAAACAGCCATAAGGCCATCGCACCTGCCTCCACTCTCTCTCCGCAAACCTGATCGGCAGGCCATCTTTCACATTCTCCCACGTGCGCATCGACGCAGGCCACGATCCTTCTCGTGGCGGCCTGCGCGCCCGAAGAACGGGCAGTATCCGATCAACCTCTGCGACGTAAGCAGAATATCCTTAGCGACTCAGATTCTGGTTCATGCAGGTTGGTGTCATTGCAGTAAGCTTTTGAAGCAATTTCAGTGTTGCATCACCTTCTTGAGCGAGATCATCGTCATGCTCTTCCCCCTCCTCAAGGCGGAGGCCATCACGTTTCTCAATATTGAACATTGCCGCACAGGAACTACCGCCAGACATGAGCAAAGGGTGAAAAGACGCCCCGACGCTATCCCCGTCCCCGCACTCTGTCAATGCATCCCGGCGCGTGTCACATCCCGCCCCCTCCCCCGTCCCCACCGGTATCATTCCCCATGAATGCTATGGCAAACCTTTTGGTGCAGGAAGAGGCCATCGGCTTGAGGGAACAGACGACGCAGGCCGCGTACGCGCACCTGCTGCGAAAGAACCTGGAAGACCAGCGGACACGGGCGATGGACCTCCTGCGGGGCCTGCAGTACGTGGAGGACGCTCTGCGCGAGGCGGGTCGACGATCTTCCCGTTTCATCCGTGGGAAGTGGCGGGAAAAGGAGGAGGAAATGACAAAGGCGCACGACTATGAGGAGCGGTATCGGACGCTCCTGCGCGCCCAACGTCCGGATGCTCCGTCGGAGATGCGGGCGATCGCGGAGATCATTGGCATGGTGCACGGCAAAGTGCTCATACGGCTGGCGCAGATGGATGAGGTATCCGTTTATCGGGATGTGGCAGTGCGCATCGCCCTGCATTTTCCCGGCGTACAGCGCATGACGAGTGCGCAGGCGCAACAGATGTACGAGGAGTTGGTGGCGAGGAGGAGGGGAGGGAGGGGGTGAAGGGGAAGCCCCGCTGCGTTCGCGAGGTGTTTTCGTCCGAAGCCTTGGAGGACGAAAACGGCGAGCCGCGGGGCGGGCGCAGGAGCGTTGGCGGCGGGCGTCTTTCTTGCTTCTTCTTTGACGTGACAAAGAAGAACAGCAGGCGGTACACTTTTCCTGCGTGCTCTCTGCAGGCCCGAAAGATTGCGACAGGCAAAAGGAGCAGTACGTTCTTCTGCAGCACTGTTTCATCATGCATGCTGCAGCACATCCGGCTACATGTCAGGTTTGCACCTGCTCCCACTCTTCCCGCAGCATCGAAGAGGTCAGGGCGGGGAGGATTGTGTGAGAATGCAGCGCGTGCGTGATGCGATCGGTCGCGGCGATGGCGTCATCAAACGGCGCGAGCCCCAGGATGTGCGCCGTCGTTCGGTAGATGTCTTGCATGAATGCGATGATGGGCGGCGTGGATGGTTCGAAGTTGATGACGTCCCAGACATTGAGGAAGAAGCGCAATGCCCGGTGCTCGCGGGAGCCGTCCTTCTGCCACAGGGGCGGGAGGACGGAGCAGAGGCCCAGCTTCGTGCGGTGCTCCAATGATTCCGGATCGACGAAGAAGAGAGGTTCGGAGAGTCTGCCATCGAAATAGTCTGCGTTGCAGAGATCCTGGATGATCTGCAGTTCCACCCAGATGCACCCTTCGCGCTCCAGGCACAGCGGCTTGCGGCAGCTGGGAATGCAGCGGGGGACGCGCTGCTCGGCGGCGAACCGCAGCCAGATCTCCTCGCGCTTGGCTGCCTCCCGCGCCTTGGCGCCGTCGGGATCATCCAATTGGTCGCACTGCCATTCCCACTCCTGCAGCGCATCCAAGTACGCGCCGTACTCGTCGTAATCGCGCGGTTGGGGTGCAGGGGGGAGCATGGGGGAAGTATACCCCCCATCCGATCTTGCATCCCGTACCCCGGAGGGTGTACAGTCGAGCACCTATGGCCACCAATCCTCCTTCCTCTACCCAAATCGCTCTCTTCCGTGGCAAAGAGATACGAAAAACCCTCCATGCCAATGAATGGTGGTTCTCTGTCGTCGATGTGTGTGCCGCATTGACGGAAAGCACCGATGCCGGAGCATACTGGCGAAAGCTCAAGCAACGACTTGGCGAAGAAGGCAGTGAAATCGTGACATTGTGTCACGGGTTGAAATTGCCGGCACCGGACGGGAAGATGCGCGAAACGGATTGCGCCAATACCGAAGGCATCTTCCGCATCATCCAATCCATCCCCTCTCCCAAAGCAGAACCATTCAAGCGGTGGCTGGCGAAGGTGGGATACGAACGGGTACAGGAGATCGAAGATCCGGAACTTGCGACCAAACGGACGCGGATGCTCTACAAGCTGAAGGGGTACGGTGATGACTGGATCGAGAAGCGCATGCGGGGAATTGCGATCCGAGAGGAACTGACGGATGAGTGGAAGAATCGCGGCGCGGCCGATAGGCGCGATTACGAAATCCTCACAGCGGAAATCTCCAAGGCAACCTTCGGCGTCACCCCAAGCGAGTACAAGAAGCTCAAGGGACTCAAGCGAGAAAACCTACGCGATCATATGGATGACTTCGAACTGATCTTCAACATGCTTGGCGAACGCGCGACGACGGAAATTCATCGGAATGAAGACTCCAAAGGCATGCCGAAACTGCAGGCCGATGCGCAGGCAGGCGGCGACATTGCCGGAGGCGCGCGGAAGAATCTGGAGATGCGGCTGGGCAGGTCCGTGGTATCGGACAAGAACTTTTTGCCGCCGGGAAAGGGGAAGAGAGAAAAAGAAGCGCTTGGGATGAGTGCAGGACAGGATTGAGTGATGGAGTGAACATGATGGTTTACCAACCATGAAAGAATTTCATTCTGTGTCCACCCCTCCTGCTGGACAAATAGGTGTACGAAAGTACACTACCCTCACACCATTGATGACGTCGTGCTTCCCTCCGCTCCCATGCTCACCCAACTCACGTCGTTCGCCACCATCGGCTTGTCCTGTGAACACATTACCGTCGAGGTCGGCGCCGTCCCCGGCGAGGGCGGCATCACCATCGTCGGCCTCGGGGACACCGCCGTGCAGGAGAGCCGCCAGCGGGTGCGGATGGCGCTGCGCGCGAGCGGGTACCGCTGGCCTACGGGCCGATCGGTGACGGTGAACCTCGCGCCCGCGGACCTCAAGAAAGTCGGCCCGCGCTACGACCTGCCGATCGCGATCGGCCTGTTGCTCGTCTACGACCTGATCGACATCCCGCCGGAGCGCCTGCGGTCGATGGCATTCCTCGGCGAACTGGCATTGGATGGGAGCTTGCGGCATGTGACCAGCGTGCTGCCTGCGGCCATCGCATGCCGCGAGGCGGGGATCGACACGCTCGTGGTGCCGGCGGTCAACGGTGCGGAGGCGGCGCTGGTGCCCGGCATCCGGGTGGTGGCGCCCGCGACGCTCGCAGAATTGATCGGCATTCTGACGGGGGAGCGCGAAGCGGCACCGGTGCAGCCGCCCGCGGCGGGGGCGGTGATGCCGTCGCCGGCGGTGGACTTCGCCGACGTGCGCGGGCAGGAGCAGGCCAAGCGCGCCCTGGAGATCGCGGCGGCCGGCGGCCACAACGTGCTCCTCTCCGGCGCGCCGGGGTCCGGCAAGACCCTTTTGGCGCAGGCGCTGCGGGGCATCCTCCCGCCCCTCTCGCGCGAGGAGGCGCTGGAGGTGACGCAGATCTACTCGGTGGCCAACCTCCTGTCGCCGGACTTGCCGCTCATCGAGGACCGGCCGTTTCGCACCGTGCACCACACGGCCAGCGGCGTCTCCATCGTGGGCGGCGGGCAGATCCCGGGCCCCGGCGAGATCAGCCTCGCGCACCGCGGCGTCCTCTTCCTGGATGAACTCGCGGAGTTCCCGCCCAGCGTGCTGGAGGTGTTGCGCCAGCCTTTGGAAGATCGCCGCATCACCATCACCCGCGCGCAGGGGACGGTGACGTTCCCGGCCGACGTACTTTTGGTCGCCGCCATGAATCCGCCGAAGTTCGGCGGGTCGGCCCAGCGCATCAAGCGGCGCATCAGTTCCCCGTTCCTCGATCGCATGGACCTGACGATCGACGTGCAGAAGGTGCCCGTGGAGGACCTGCGGCAGGACCGCGCGCCGGGGGAGGCGACCGCCGCCATCCTGGAGCGCGTGCGGGGCGCGCGGGAGCGGCAGGAGGCGCGGTTTGCCGGACTGCCCCTCTCCACGAACAAGGAGATGCGCGTGCGGGACGTGCAGCACTTCTGCACGCTGTCGTCGCAGTCGGAGACGCTGCTACGCCAGGCCGCCGAGAAGCTCAGTCTCTCCGCGCGCAGCTACCACCGCACGCTCAAGGTCGCGCGCACCATTGCCGACCTCGCAGGGAGCGATGCCATCGACACGCCGCACGTCGCCGAGGCGCTGCAGTACCGCCAATCGATCGGGCTCGATTCCCCGGCCGCCGCATGAGCACCGCTCCGCCCGTGCCGGCGCTGCCCGACCACATCCGCACGGGCAACCGGGGCGAGGAGATCGCGTGCCGCTTCCTGCGCTCGCAGGGGTACGTCCTCCTGGGGCGCAACCTGCGCCTGGCGAAAGACGAGATCGACATCCTCGCGTGGGATCCCGCCGATGCCGTGGTGGTCTTTGCGGAAGTGAAGACGCGGTCACGCACGCATCCCGACTACGTGCCGGAACTCAACCTCACGCCCGCCAAGCGCGGGACGATGATCCGCGGCGCGCGGCAGTGGGTGGCTCGCCACGGCTGGCGGGGCGGCTACCGCCTGGACCTCATCGGCGTCATGGGCGGCAGGGTGGTGGAGCACCTGCGGGAACTTGCATGGGAGACGAAGCAGCCACGGCGTCGCTGAGGTTACCAGCACCCAAAGAGCGTCGCAGTGCCTCCGGCAAGCGCGTCATGCGCAGGACAGTGCGCAGGATCGAACGGCGCTGCCAGCAGCGCCTGCCAGACATCCCGCTTCTTCGGCCCCTTCAGAAGGAAGACGGGGTGCTGCGCCGCCTGTAGCACGCGCGGCGTCACGCTGATGCGGTCGAAGACCGGATGGCTGTCCGTCTGCGCATGGAGGGCGAAACGTTCGGCGGGAATCGGCGGGACGGGCGGGAAGAGCGATGCCGTGTGTCCGTCAGTGCCCAGCCCCAATGCCAGCACGTCGGGTCCCTTTTCGGCCAGCAGATCCCGGAGCGTGCGATCGTAGGCATCGGCGCAGGCGTCGGGCGGGAGGAGGGTGTCGGGGAAGAGAGTGGTCGGAGGGACGGCGAGCGCATCGAGCAATGTCGATCGGACCAGGTATTGGTTGCTCTGTGGATCCTGCGGATCGGTCAGACGCTCGTCGGCGAGGAAGACCGTGACCCGCGACCAGTCGATGTGCTCCCCGGCCAGCGTGCGGTAGACGGGTGCGGGCGTGGAGCCGCCGGAGAGACCCAGCGTGCATGCGCCGCGCTGCACGATGGAGTCCCGGAGACGCGCCGCGATCCACTGCGCCGCTTCCCGCGCCCAGGCATCCGCATCCGCGATGGTATGTTCGGTGACGCGCATCGGGTAGCATTCTACCGCATGTCGCATCCTTCCGCTGCACATCCGTTCGTCTCCGTGATTGTCCCCGCCTTCGGACAGGATGATGCATTGCCCGCATGCGTGCACGCCCTGCTGCGCCAGACGTATCCGCGCGATCGTTTCGAAGTGCTGGTGGTGGACAACGCGCCGTCGCCCGCGCTCTCCCTTGCCCCGGACGGGTTCCTCACCGTGCGTGTCCTGCATGAGCCGCAGCCGGGTTCCTACGCCGCGCGCAATGCGGGCATCCGGGTGGCGAAAGGGGAAGTGCTTGCATTCACCGATGCCGACTGCCGCCCGCGTCCCGACTGGATCGAGCGCGGAGTGGCATGCCTCGCGCGACAGGGGCACCGGGGGATGGTTGCGGGTGCCATCGCCGTCGTGACGCGTGAACCGCCCAACGCGTGCGAGCGGTACACGCGGAGATTCCATCTGCAGCAGGAGGCGTACGTACGCGATTGCGGATTCGGCGCGACGGCGAACGTTCTTGCGCCGCGCACAACCTTTGCGGTCGTCGGTTTGTTCAATGACGCGCACTTCTCCGGCGGAGACGCCGAATGGGGGCGGGCCGTGCATGCAGCAGGCCTGCCGCAGACGTACGCGCCCGATGCAGTGGTGGAGCATCCCGCGCGCCGCACCCTGCGATCGATGGTGCGCCGCATCCGCCGGATCACGGGCGGCCGCTACGGCCGGCGCCGCACCCATGCATCGTTGCCGACTTTCCAGTCGCCCTTCCATCGCGATCAGTTGCGGCGTCTGTGCATCGATGGTCGCTGTATCCTGTGCGACTCCCGGAATGGGGCACGGTGGGAACGGATGACGCTGCTGATCTTCTTTCTCCTGGAACGCCTGACGATGATGGCGGAGTGGCTGCGGCTGACGATGGGAGGGAAGCCGATGCGCTGAGCGCGCATCGAATGACCAAATCCCAATGACCAATGACCAAAACGGAAGCACCAAATCGCAATGACCAATGACCAAGGTTCTTCGAAGTGGATTGGTCATTGGTGCTTGGTGCTTGGTCATTCGTCATTCCATCCACTCCACCCCCTCCCGCTTGATCCACGCGTCCGCCTCCGCCGGACCGTGAGAGCCTGCGGGATAGAGGTGCAGCGGGGTCCGCGGATCGTCGAGGTGCGATTGCAGCGGGTCGATGAGCTGCCACGCGGCGCGGACTTCGTCGAAGCTGAGGAACCACTGGCGCTTGCCGCGGATTGCTTCGAAGAGCAGCAGCCCGTGCTCCGGCAGGCAGTCGCCCGTGCAGACGAGCGGATCGGTCATGATCAGCGGGCGGAACGCGGGCTCGGTCCCGCCGATCTTCGTCTGCAGGTGCAGGCGCATGCCCGCTTCTCCCTGCAGGATGATGTCGAGGCGGTTGGGCGCGCTGCCCGCGCCGACGGGGTGGCTCTCCTGGAAGAGAATGGAGATCCGCGTCTCGCGCCGGCGCAGCCGCTTGCCGGTGCGGAGATAGAAGGGAACGCCCTCCCAGCGCGCGCTGCGGGTGAGGAGCTTGAGCGCGATGAACGTGTTCGTCCGCGAGTCTTCCGCCACCCCCGGCTCCTGACGGTAGCCGACTTCGGACTCTTCGCCGACGCGCCCCCCCGTGTACTGCCCCTGCACGATGACGTCGTCCAGCGTGCGGGCGGGCGGCAGGTAGAGGTGCGCCAGCGCATGCGCGCGGCTCTCGCGAAACGTGACTTCGCTCTCGCGCAGGCGCATGGTCAGCAGCGACGCCATCAGGAGCATGTGGCTCTGCACGTAGTCGCGCAGCGTCCCCGCCGCCTCGAAGTACCCCGCCCGCCCCTCCAGCCCCAGCCGCTCGCTGCCCGTGATCTCCACGTGGCGGATGAGGGTGTTCTTCAGCAGGCGCTCCACGATGGGATTGGCGTAGCGGAGGTAGTAGATGTTGCGCACGGCTTCCTTCCCCAGGTAGTGGTCCAGCAGGTAGATCTCCTCCTCCGCGAAGCAGTCGGTCAGGATCGCCCTGATCCGTTCAAAGGTCGGCAGGTCATGGCCCACGGGCTTCTCCACGATGCAGCGGAATCCCGCCTGCGTCCCGTCCCCATGGGAGGGGGAGGAGTCTCCGGCGGGCGGGCGCTCTTTTGTTTGACGGACGCCGCTCTTGCACAGGAGATGCAGGATGGAGTCGTAGGCGGTCGGCGGGACGGAGAGGTACGCGACGCGCGTGTGGGGCGCGGTTCCTTCCAGGTGCGTGAGCCGCTGCTGCAGCGCCGCAAAATCCTCCGCGCTGTCGTACGCGCCCCGATGGTAGTGGCAGTGCGCCAGGAGCGCGTGCAGCGCGTCTTCATTCACTTCCCCCATGTCCGCCCGGATCGATGCCTCCACGAAGGCGCGGAAGGACGCATCGTCCATCGCGGTGCGCGCGTACCCCACGACCGCGTACTGCGCCGGGAGCCGCTGCTTGAGCGCCAGCACGTAGAGCGCGGGGTAGAGGTAGAGGTGCGCCAGGTTGCCCGACGCGCCGAAGAGAATCAGGCTGAAGGGGGAGGAGAGGTGCTGCATGAGCCGTGAGTATACCTCAGGCAACCGGATCGTGAATCAACCCCGGCGTCGGATCCTCTTCGTGCAACGCATAACGCAAGGCAATGGTGGTCAGATCCGCTTCCGCGGGCGGATGGATTGCAAACCGCGCGTGCAGATCGCGCCAGTGGAAGACCTGCCGGGCGAGAGCGGGGTCCGTGAGACCGTTCCAGCCCGAGGTGATTTTTCGTGCGATTTGTGCGACGGAGCGGACGGGAAAGTGTGCGAGGGAGAGGGAATCACTGGGAACGGTCGGGAACGGCTGCTCCGTGGATCGATCGATGACCGTGTGATTGCCCGTCTGCAGGTGCGCATGCCGGAAGAGGGACGATGGAATCAATGCCTTGGAAAACGGACGTACTTCGTCCGCGCGTCGGTGCGTGATGCGGCGCAGAACGTTGGATTCGTCCGGATGATCGCCCGCGGTCGGGACGTACGTGCGCCACGGCAGCAGCGTGATGACGTCCGTTGGCAGCGAGGCAAACGCCGCAGGCAGATCGCCGTCGCCCGTCAGAAATTCATCCGCATCCAGCGGGAGGATCCAATCGGGTTCATCCTTCATCGCCAATGAGAACGCCTCCTGCAGCGCTTGCGCCTGGCGAAACTCCGGTGATGCATCCGGCAGGATGGTCAGCGGCAGTCCTTCGCTCCGCAATTGTTCCAGCACGTCACCCGTTTCGTCTTCCGATGGCCGCAACATCACGATCATCCGCTCCGCCAATCGCGCATGATGTCGCACGAACGCCTCCACGACGTCCGCTTCATTCCGCATGTAACTGATGATGGACAGTCTCATATCACAATGCAGCATACGGCACGCCGCAACCGATTGTATTTTCGTTTCATTGACGATGAGAAGGGAAAGACTATGTTAATTTTGCTATTATCCATTTCCTTCATATCTTCTATGACGCAATTAAAAAATCCCACTTTAGATTGGGATGCAGGTGTGTATGTGGAAAGTGAAGGAGGTGAAATGGATTATGATAGATTGTCAAGAATGGTACAGGGCCAATGGGGATCTGACCAATATGGATGGCTAAAAAAGGTCATTGAAACTGCACAAGAAGCAGCAGATATTAGCTCGCAAGAAGCGCAAGCCCTTCTAACACTGTGTCGCTTGCGAGATGATATTTTTAATAAACTAAAAGAATGGATAGTTTTGCTTGAAAGCGAGGAGGATTGGAAAGGCATGGGGAGAGTAATGGCAGAACTATCCAAGCAAAATAAGATTACACCGGCGCAGCATGCCGAACTTCTATCATTGGCAGACTCACATATGCCACCCCCCTCACTGCAGCCCTCTCAAGTTATGTCTGCAGAATATGAGCAGCAGGCTGCCTAGCACGTAAGTGCTTAATAGTGAAGAAAAGGGAGGCGCAGGATCGAACTACTATTTATGTAATTCCGTCCCCGGATAGTAGTACTCCAGGATCTCCTCCGCTGATTTGCCTTCCAGGGCCTGGCCCTTGGCGCCGCAGCCGGACATCCCCACGCCGTGCCCGCGCAGCGTTTCGCCGCTGCACCACGGGTCGGGTTTGCTCTGGAACACTTCCGCGAAGGGGAAATTGTTCCACCCGATTTCCTCCGGGCTGCGCGTGCGGCCGTCGTTGGCGGAGTAGTACGGCGCGCGGATGATCTGTCCGTCCACGGTGAGGACGGTGTGCGCGGTGGAGCGCACCGCCCGCAGCCAGGCGGGGTTGCGCTCCTCGAAGCTGCGGCCCAGGTACAGCTGGAAGCGCGCGGGGCTGTCGTCGCCGTCGTAGGGCATGCCGGGGAATTTGCGCCGGTCGGGCTGCAGGTAGTGCGCGGCGTAGGTGCGCGCGGCGATGGCGAAGGCGCGCTGCTTTTCGTAGGGCTCGGTGTCGGGCTCTTCGGCCAGTCCGCGGAGGTAGTCTTCCAGGTCCACGGTATTGATGAGCGCCGCCGTGCCGTCGATCACCCGGCAGGTCACCGTGCCCCGGTACAGCGCGCGGAGTGCCGGCAGATCGTATGCGTTGCAGGATGCCGCGCCCGTCTCCCGCCGGGTGAGGCGGATGCGGATGGTCTGTGAGGCTGGAACGTTCTTCGTGGGATCGTTATTCGTTTGCGCGTTGTGCGTTGGTGGCGGCGTGCTGACGGAGGCGGCGAGGCGTGTGGCGGTTGTCGCCAGCATGGGGGTGGTGGCGGCTGCGGCCGTGTCACTGCGACGGAGCTTGCGTTCCAGCGCGCGGGCGGCGGGACTGGTGAGGATGCGCTGCATGCCGCGCGAGACGGACTGCTGCCCGGTCTGCAGCCGGGCATCCCGGCGCTCGGCGGCGCGCTCGGCTGCGGTCTTCGCCGGCTGCTTGGCGAGGACGGTCGTGCGCGGCTGGGGCAGCGTGACGACGGCATCGGTAGTGCCGGAGGCGACATGCGTGCGGATCTGCGCGAGGGAACCCGCCACGAAGTAGCCGGGACAGGCAGTGGCCATCAGGTCGCTGTGCCCGACGATCGGAGACATCTTTTTTCCGTGGAACACCGTCTGCCGCCCGACGTCGATGTCGTAGGTTGTCGCCAGATCGTTGAGCAGCCACTGGAGACTCGCCAGCTGCGCCTGCGGCGGCTGTTCGGTGTCGAAGTTGCCCAGCAGCGCCACGCCGATGCTCCCGATGTTGTGGCAGTAGGCGTGCCCGCCCACCACCCCCTTGCCGCCCGCCTTCCCTTCGTAGATTTGTCCGTCCTCGTCGATCAGGTAGTGGTACCCCACGTCGCCCCACCCGCGGTTGTTGGCGTGGTAGGCGTACAGCGCGCGGACGCGCTCGGGGCCGGTACGCCGGTCGCCGGTCACCGCCACGGCCGTGTGGTGGACCACCAGCAGCTTGACGTCGGGAGAGTAGGAGAGGGGCCAGCGGTAGGTGCGGCCCGCATCGTCCTTGGCGGTCTTGCGGATCGTCTTGAATTCCCGGGGATAGTTGACCTGCGCCTCCGCGCACGCGCGCTCCCGGTCGGAAACCGCTCCCCCGCCGGTATCCGACGCGTCGGCGGGCTTGTCCGGGCTTCCGGAGGACGAAGGCGCCGGGGCGCGGAAGAGGAAGGAGTCGTCGGCGCCCCACTCGCTGCGCGAGAGGATGCGGGGCTTGTCGGTCCGGCCGCGCGCGGCTACGCTCCAGGAGAACGGAGCGGTGCTGATGCGGATGGGGTGCAGGGCGTCTGCCGCGATGCCCCGCACGCGCACGGCGGTCGCCTTGGCGGGGAAGAGGACGAGGGTGGATTCCAGCGAGCCGGGTTCCTGCTCGTCATCCGCGGCCAGATCCTGCCACGGGCTCCACTGCCCGTTGATCAGCCCGCTCACCTGCGCGACCGTTTCCTGCGACGGCAGCCGCGCGCTCAGCGCATCGATGGGATCGGAAAAGTTCCGCACCGATTCCGTTTGCGCGCTCGCGACGGAGAGGGGCAGGAGGAGGGAGAGGAGGAGAGGGATCATGGAGCGGCGGAAGCGGAGGTGCCAGTAAACACGTCTTCGTACTTCCGCACCATGGTTTCCAGCGAGAATTTTTCCCGCGCGAGCGTCGGGCCGCTTTCCGCGAGGCGGTTGAAAGTTGCGGGATCCAGCAGGTGCCCGATTCCCTCGGTCAACGCCTCGGCGGAATCGGCCGGCACCACCAGCGCCTCGGAGCCGTCCAGGTGCCCCGCGATGCCGCACGCATCGGTGACGATCGTCGGCAGGCCCAGCGCCAGGGCTTCCGCTGCGGCCAGGCCGAAGGGGTCGTGCGAGCGGGAGGGCAGGATGAAGGCGTCGAACTGATCGAACAGCGAACGGATGTCGTGCTCCGGCAGCAGGAAGGTGACGCGGTCGCTCAGTCCCAGGTCATCGGTCAGGCGGCGCAGCGCGCGCTCCAGCTTTCCCACTCCGGCAATGGCGAGGGTCGCCTGCTCGGGCGCGTCCCGCAGCGCGGTCAGCAGGACGTCCACTCCTTTTTCCTGCGAGAGCCGCGCGATGCAGCCCAGCCGCAGCGGTTCCTCCTTTGCTGTTCTCCTGCGCGTAAAGGGCTCCCCGATGCGCGCCAGGTCGATCCCGTTGGGAATTGCAATCGTCTTGTCATGATCCCACCCCAGCCGCAGGTAGTGGTCGCGGCTTCCGTTCGAGACGGTGATGGTCGTGGCCAATTTGCTCCATCGCTTGAGCTGCGGCAGCCAGGGATTCATCGTCAGCCAGCGTCCGATCGGATCGTGTTCGATCCAGAAGACGGGCATGTGGCTTTTGGCTTTTGGCTGTTGGCCCTCTGCAAGTATGTCTGTCAGCAACAATTTCTCACTCAAACTCAACATGCACACCGCATCCGGCGGTTCGATCTCCGCCAGCAGGACGTGCAACTGCGCGCGCATCATCCGCCTGCGCCACAGGAAGGACACCGCGCCCGCCTTCGTCACGGGCGGCGGCCCGATGTCGCACGGATGCGTGGGAATGCCGCGCTGTTTGCATTCCTGCAGCAGGATGGGACAGCTGCCCGCAAAGGCGACCGTGTGGCCGTCGCGCCGCAGCCCGTCCATCAGCGAAAGCGTCTGGATCTCCGCGCCGCCCAGGATGCTTTCCAGCGGAAAACGCGTGAAGAGAATGTGCATGGCGGAGGGAAGTATACGGGAAAGTCAGCCTGGGTTTACAAACCCACGTCCCAAAGCCGAAAAGAGGCCTTGCACTGTGAGAAAAGTGTGGTTAGAGTGCTGCGGCCTATGAGTGGAAATCGCTTTACAAGTTTAACCCGCACGCAAGAAGAGCCGGACACAAGGAGGCTATATGAAGCTGCCATGGAGGGGGTTGACAATGTTTTGGGCAATATCAGAATAATTGATGCCCAAACCATTCAAAAACTTTTTGCTATTCTAAATGGATTACCTAGAAGAGTGCAGCATGAAGTTCGAGAAAGAATCAACCAAATGTACGGCGTGAAGTTGTTTCCCTCAGAACAAGCAACGCAGGAGGAAATCATGGCAGCGCAACTTCAGAATTAATGTTGGCATTGCTGCAGATGCAATAAAAAACTTGTCAGGTGGCGCTCGTAACGCTCCCCCTCCCACGACGTACAGATACACACTTCCGCCCCCGCGTCTTACGCCTCCGCGCACCGTGCGGCGTTGTCACTGGAACTCACCAGCGCGATGCGGGCA
>CAYZGJ010000016.1:0-20313 GCA_964478005.1 uncultured Candidatus Peribacteria bacterium | reverse complement strand
TAAGCCAAGAATTAAGTTTTCATTCTCTTTTCGTTCCTATGACTGAACACAATTTATACTCGCATTAATTCCCATTTCATGGTGCAATCATACTGTCATCCCAAGGGGAACAGGGCGTTGCATTGAGCAGAAACGCAAAAAATGCTAGAATACTTGGAATGCGTCTTGTGCACACACACCCTCTACACCGGCCACGGCGATGGCGTCGGGCAGCCGGCCTGCTGACGGCAGGAGCAGGTCTGCTCTTCCCCGGATCGGCCTTGGCGCAGGGGCAGCCGTTCTCTTCCGGAATGATCGATGCCGTCGCGATGCTGGCCACGATGATCGTGACCGGGCTCCACATGATGACGTGGGTGGTGTTTTACTTCCTGAACTACCTGCTGGATCCGCAGTTCATCTTCGACATCCGCGAGAACGGCAATCAGCCGTTCATGGACATGCTCAACCTGATCTGGCGGTTCTCGCGGGACATGGTCAACATCGTGTTCGCCTTCGCCCTCATCGGGGTGGCCGTGGTCACGGTCGTCATGGCGAAGAAAGACTTCATCGCGGAACATTGGCGCAAATTCGTATTGGCCGTCATCCTCGTGAATTTCTCGTGGCTGTTTCCCCGCCTCGTCTTCGACGTCGCCAATATCGCCGCCGCGACGGTCTACAGCCTCCCCTCGATGATTGCGGCGGACAATACCTGCCGCACCGTCCTCTTGCACGACTACGATGGGGGCAATTGCGTGGCAACGGGGGGCAATACCAATCTGCAACAATGCGACTGCTTCTATGTCCAAGATATCAAGATGTTCGTCGACCCGGTGAACTTCCCCAATAACCAGGGATGGGAATGCCCGCTGGGAGGCGTGCTGTGCTACCAGCGCGCCCGGCTGGACTTCACCGCCGTCGCGCCGCATGCCGCCGTACTCAACGGCTTGGTCATCAATCACTCCCGGCTGCAGGCACTGGCCTCCGTTCCGCCGCGCAATCCCGGGAATAATCCCCAGAATCCCACCATACAATCGAGCATCGGGGAGATCATGCTCTTCATCCTGCGGGAGCTGCTGGTCATCCTCTTCCATGTGCTGCTCTTCTTCCCGCTGGCGGCGCTCTTTGTGGCGTTCCTCGTCCGCATCCCCTTCCTGTGGCTCACCATCGCATTCATGCCGTTTTACTTCCTGGGATGGGTCATTCCGGAAAAGTTCACCGGCGGCTACACGGAAAAGATTCTCGACTACTTCCTGAAAGCGGCCTTCCTGCCGGCCATCGTGGGCATCCCGCTCACCGTCGGCTTCGTCATGGTGAACGCCGGCACGAACGTCACGAACAATCAATTCAACACCGTCGCAGGCAACGCCTTCGGCGGTGCGCAGATCAACCTCCTGCCCGGTGTGAGCACACCCTGGGAGATCCTCTGGATTCTGCTGAGCATGGGCGTGGTGTGGGTGGGGGTCTTCACCGTGCTCGAAAGCATGGGCAAGCTGGGCATCGGCACGGCCGCCATCAAGAGCATGGGCGAAACGATCGGCGGCATCGCGGTGAAACTGCCGCTGTCCGTCCCCTTCATTCCGGGCGTGGGCGGCGGCGGCAAGACCGGCACCGTCTTCCAGGCAGCCGATACCCTGCGCGGCATCAATGCCGGCATAGGCCGCAAAGACTGGGATGAACTCCTCAAGAGCGGGCCCAAAGGAGGAGAAATTGAACGAGCGGCACAGAAATTGGCACCCGATAACAGCCAGAATAACACGGTGCTCAAGGATCTGACGCAGGAGCTCAAGAATTTGGCGGGCAGGCCCAACGTCACCCGTGATGAGATAGCAGAAAAGATCAATAATCACAGCAGGAACACAGGATTTACCGTGAATGCAAATTCTCTGGAATCGGATATGCGCGATTTTGTCGCTGCGCTCAATCGCAATAATCGAAACGACTCTATTGCCGATGATCTCAACCGCAGCATGAGCGCCCTGTTCCAGAGATTGCCTCAAACGCAGGCCCCGGCCCCTGCGCCTGCCCCTGCCCCTGCCGCCACTCCTCCCCCCGCCAACCCGTAAGCTCCGATGGAATCACGCTTGCTCTTCCTGGCGGCATTCAACAGGTTCGAAGCGCCGCGGGTACAGCCGGCGACCGCGGAGCGGTTGAGCGGACTGTCGGGCGGCATGGAACAGCTGTGGGTGCGCGAAGCGGAAGAGTACGCCCGCAACCCGGAGGCAGGCATCCGGGAAATGGCCCGGCAGGCGGGGCCGGAGATGATCGCCCGCATGCGGGAAAACGCCGATATGTACCGCGCCCCCCTGGAAGAGAGCCGAGGCCGCCTCGCCGCGCTGTCCCTCTCGGCGGAGAGTCATCAGATGTTGGAAGAGATCTTCGAGGCAGTGGCGCACATTCCCGCGCTCGAAGAGTTTGCGGGGGATCCGCCCGCCCGGCACCGCTATCTGCATCCTCGCGGGTACCGCATCAACGGCAAGGACAGCGAAAACCTGGTCTACTTCCAGACGGATTTCCGCACGATCGAAACGGACTTGCAGCGCATCGGAGAGCTCCGGCAATTGTTCCCGGATGCGTCGCAGGATCTGACCGTTCTCGAAGAAGGGCTGCGAGGATTCATGCGCGCGGACCGGCGCGTCGCCGGCTATGAGTACGAGAAAGGCAACCAGAGCGTCACCACCGAGGTCTTCAAGCAGTTCGGCACCACCGCTGCCGTCGCCGCCCTGCTGCTCACGGCGGTCCTCATGGGCGCCGTCGGCATCTTCGGCAAGCGCAAAGACCTGATCGGCAAAGCCCTCGTCCCCCTCGCGGTGGCGGCGCTGCTCTTCCCCGGTGTCCGGAACATGTTGTTGGGCGGCAAGCTGGACCGGGACATCGCTTCTCTGCGCAAATCCCTCTCCGACCCCGTCATCGACCTGATGGCGGCCTACGACGTACGGGGCGCGCACTGGGCCAACCTGGCCGACCGCATCCGGGACCGGGAGAATCCCGATGTACAGAGTACCATTCGAAAACTGGAGGACAGCGCGCAACGCCGCGCCCTGGGCGAGGAGGAACTCCAGGCACTCGTCGAGGAACTGATGCCGGGAAACGATCTGTCGGCACGGGAAGCGCGGGAGAATTTCGTGCGGATGGTGAAGGACAACCAGTTCGCCGATTTCACCCGGGCCATGCGGGCCCCGCGCGCGGATCAGACGTGGGACACGGTGCGCGGCTTCGTCCTGGCCGGCAGCGCGCCCGCCGCCCAGGCGCTCCGGGCCCTGGAAGCAGGCCGCGATGCACAGCACGCTGCCGAAGAGCCCAGGGCGGCGACCGATACGCCCCCTACTTCGCCTCCCGTTTCGTGAACTCCCGCAGGTAGACCTCCACGACGTCCCCCATCTCCACGGGCAGGGTGGTTTCCACGCGCATGCCGCACTCGGCTCCTTCCTTGGCTTCCTTGATGTCCTGATCGACCTTCCGCAGCATCAGGATGCGCCCGGTGCCGACCACCTCGCCGCCGCGCACCAGGCGGAAGGGCAGCCGCTTGATGACGCCGTCCGTGACGCGCCCGCCGATGATCTGCTCGCTTTTCTTCGTGAGGAAGATGCCCTTCACCTCCAGGTGGCCGAGAACCTTCTCCCGCTCCTCGGGTTCCAGCAGCCCGCTGAGCAGCCCCTGCAATTCCTCCAGCAGCGTGTAGATGACGTCGTACTGGCGGATCTGCACCTGTTCGCGCTCCGCCGTGCGGGCGACGGCTGCGGGCACCAGCGCGCGGAACGCCACCACCAGCGCGGCGCTGGCGGACGCCATCATCACGTCGCTCTCCGAGACGGCTCCCACCGCCCCGTGGATCACCTTCACCTGCACTTCCTCGGTCCCCTGCTTCTCCAGCGAGCTCTGCAGCGCCTCCAGCGATCCCTGCGCGTCGGCCTTCAGCACGATCTTAAGCTGCCGGAGCCTGCCCTCGTGGAGCAGGCTGACAAAATCTCCCATACCCTTGTGATGCCGGTCCCCCTGACGATCCATCAGTTCTTTGAGCAAATCGCGCGCCTCGCGCTCCGACGCCACCACCTGCAGGATGTCCCCCACCTGCGGCACGGACCCGAATCCCGTCACGCGTACCGCCCCGGAGGGCCCCACGCTCTGCAGCTTGGCTCCCTGTGCATCCGTCATCGCCCGCACCTTGCCGACGGTGTGGCCGCAGATGTAGGCGTCGCCCACCTTCAGCGTCCCCGTATTCACGATCACCGACGCCAGCGGCCCGTGCGAGGGATCCAGGTGGCTCTCGATGACCGTGGCGACGGCCGAACGCTTCGGATTCGCCTGCAGCTCCCGCAGTTCCGCCACCAGCAGGATGTGGTCCAGCAGCGCATCGATCCCCATCTTCGTCACCGCGGACGTCGGCACGAACGGCACGTCCCCGCCCCAGTCCTCCGCCTGCACGCCGTGCGCCGCCAGCTCGCCCTTCACCCACTCCGGATCTGCGTTGGGCCGGTCCATCTTGTTGACCGCCACGATGAGCGGCACGCCGGCTTCCCTGGCATGGTTGATCGCCTCGATGGTCGTCTCCTTCACCCCTTCTTCGGCGGAGACGACGAGAATCGCGATGTCCGTCACCTGCGCCCCGCGCGCGCGCATGGCGGTGAAGGCCTGGTGGCCCGGCGTATCCAAAAACGTAATGGTTTTGC
This sequence comes from uncultured Candidatus Peribacteria bacterium, assembly GCA_964478005.1. GTDB lineage: Bacteria > Patescibacteriota > Gracilibacteria > Peribacterales > Peribacteraceae > JAKQEM01. Next base: position 15,667 of record CAYZGJ010000016.1, on the reverse strand, counting down.
CGTCATGCGTGACCTGGTACGCGCCGATGTGCTGCGTGATGCCGCCGGATTCCCCCGCCGCAACGTTCGTCTGCCGGATGGCGTCCAGGATCGACGTCTTGCCGTGGTCGACGTGCCCCATGATCACCACGATGGGCGGACGGGCTTCCAGATGCTCCGGCTCGTCTTTCAGCAGTTCGGCCAGGTTGCCGCTCAGCAGGTGCTCCACGTTCGCGACGGTCTCCTCGCGCTCCACCGTCACGCCGAATTCCGACGCCACGATGGCCGCCGTGTCGAAGTCGATCGATTGCGTGATGGTCGCCAGCACGCCGTTTTTCATCAGCGCCTGAATCACTTTGGGCACCTGCACGCCCGCTTTCTCGGCAAATTCCTTCACGGAAATCTGCGCGGGCAGGCGAACGGGACCCGTCTTCGTCTTGATCTGTTGCTGCGCGGAGGACGCCCCCCGCTGCTTGCGCTGGAGCACCGCCGCCTTCCGCTCCTCCCGCAACCGCTCCTCGCGCTCCTCCTTCGTCTCCTTCTTTTGCGTCTTCTGCAGTGCCCGCGCCTGACGCTCCACCGCCTCCTTGGGCACGTCCTCCAGGCTGAGCTTGCGCAGCACGTGCAGGGTATCGGGAACCGCCTGCTCGCTGTCCCTCTTCTCCGCCGGCTTCTTCTCCTCCTCCGTCTCCGCTTCCGCTTCCCGCTCCGGCGCCGCCCCCGCTCCCGCCATCACCGCGTCCAGATCCACCTCGATACCGTGCTTGCGCGCCACGAAGCGGATGACGCCCTGCGCCAGATTGTCCGGGATCTCGCGGTCGGTGGGCCGGATGCCGAAATCAACCGACTCCAGCTCCTTGCGCAGCTGCTGTCCCGTCATACCCAATGCTTTTGCCACCTGCACGAGGCGCATGGAAGTACAGAGAAAATGATAACCGCGCTCAGCGTAGCAGACGCACACGGAAGGCGAAAGGCGACGATCGATCGTTCTTTCATTGATTCGTTATCTCGTATCCTCGTTTCTTCGGTATTTCATTCTGCGCACACTGGATACAAATGCACGTAGCCAGGCGACAGAAAGCGAATGATCAAACATTGCTTCATCCCTGTTCTCATTTCTCATTTTGCATTTCACATTTTCCATTTTCCATTTTCCATTATCCATTATCAATTATCCATTATCCATTCGCCCTTCGTCCCCTGTCCTTCGTCATTGGTCATTGGTGCTTGGTCATTGGTCATTCGTCCCCGTCAGATCCTGCAAAATATCCCTCTCCGGTGTCGCAGGCGCTTCATGGGCTTGGGGAACGGGCTTGGATGGGGCGGCCGGGGCGGGGACGGGCTTGGGAGCCGGAGGGGACGCCGGGATGACGTCGCGCTCGGTTTCTTCGTGGCGCTGCTTGTCCAGTTCCTCCTTCAGCGTGCGGATGCAGTCGAGCACCTGGAGTTGGAAATTCTCGAAACGCGCAACGCGGAAGCCCGCCGCCCGCGCGTGTCCCCCGCCGCCGTACGTCCGGCCCGCCAGCTGGCTCACATCCACGGCAGCCGTCGACCGCATGCTGGCCTTCAGCCCGCCGTCCTCCAGCTCGGTGAAGAGGACGTACACATCGGCATCGGGAATGGTCGAGATCAGCTCATCGAGGATGCCCGCCGTCTCCTTGCTGGTCGCCTCCATCTCCGCAAGGTCATCCTTCCCGATGGACGACCACACGATGCGGGCCGAGGGATCCATCTGGATGCGGTTCAACGCCCGGCCCCAGATCCGCAGCGTGGAGAGCGGCTTGGTCTTGTAGACGTGCTGGATGATCTCCTGCTGCCGGGCGCCCAGTTCCAGCAGTTCCGCGGCGATCTCCAGCGAGCGGGGCGTGGTGTTGGGATTCTGGAAGCTGCGCGTATCGGTGATGAGGCCGGTGAGCAGCAGCGTGGCGATGTCCGGCGTGAGCAGCGCGCGGAAGGCCGGCACCTGCAGGAACCAGCCGTAGAGCACCTCCGTGGCGCTGGCCGCCGTCGGGTCGATCAGGTGCGCCTGCCCGAAGCGCGTATTACTGATGTGGTGATCGATGTTGAGAATGGGCACCGTACTGAAGAGATCCGCATGCTCCCGGTACAGCGATCCCAGCAGCGCCAGGTCCGCCGTGTCCACCGTGACGATGAGGTCGTAGTTGGGCTCGCCCTCCCGCAGGCTGACCTGCTGCGAACGGATCGTTCCGTGCTTGGGCACCACGATGATGTTCACGCGGTGGTCCTCCACGGAGTAGCGCAGCTTATCGATCTCCATCCCCTCCTCCATATTGATGGTGATCACGAAGTCGGTGTTCTCCCGGATCTCGTGCTCCAACTTTGCATACCCGGGCAAAAACTGCAGCGACTCGGGCAGCGTGTCCGGACAGATGACCGTGACATCCTTCCCCAGCTGCGTGAAGACGGCAAAGCACGCCAGCGCGGAGCTGAGCCCGTCGGGATCCACGTTCGCGTGCGGGATGACGAGAATCCGCTGATTCTGCTCAATCACGTGGAGGGCGGCCTGGACGGATGCGGGGGAGAGACTCATGGGGTGAACATGTCATTATAACATTTTTATAGAATAATGCAACTCCCTCCTCCACCCCCTCCAGGGGGCCTTTCCGTGCAACAAAAGACGCGAGGATACACGCTCGCGCTTTCAAGTGCAATATTCCCGGAAGGTTTGCCATCCGTAGTTCGCCGGGGCGAACGAAGAATGGTCGGGACGGAGAGACTCGAACTCTCGACCTCATGCACCCCATGCATGCGTTCTAGCCAACTGAACTACGTCCCGATCAGTGAGCGGGCAAACTATACAGCACGCCGGCGAATCGGCAATCAAAACGGATGCGCATACCGCGCCTTCTGCCCGAGTTCCTCCTCGATGCGCAGGAGTTCGTTATACTTGCAGACGCGGTCGGTGCGGGAGAGCGAGCCGGTCTTGATCTGACCCGTGCCGAGGCCCACCGCCAGGTGCGCGATGAAGGTGTCCTCCGTTTCGCCGCTGCGGTGGCTCACGACCGCCGTCCAGCCCCGCTGCTGCGCCAGGGCGATGGCGTCGACGGTTTCGGTCACCGATCCGATCTGATTGAGCTTGATGAGAACGGAGTTCGCGGCTTTCTTCTCGATGGCCTGTCGGATCCGTTCGACATTGGTGACCAGGAGATCATCCCCGACCAGCTGGATCCGATCGCCCCATTGCGCGGTCATCGCCGCAAAACCTTCCCAGTCATCTTCCGCATGCGAATCCTCAATGCTTACGAACGGGTACCGGTCGATCAGTGCACCATAGTACGCCGTCAATTCTGTGGCGGAGAGCGTCCGGCCATCCACGCGATACGCGCCATTTTCATGGAATTCCGATGCAGCGGCATCAATGGCAATCGACATCTGCGCGCCGTACCCCCCCTGCTCGATCGCGCGGGTCAGAAAATCAAACGCTTCTTCCGCATTCTGTACGTGGGGCGCAAATCCTCCTTCATCTCCGACTGCAGTCGTATATCCGGCGTCCTTCAGCAATCCTTTGAGAATGTGAAACGTCTCGGTGCCCGCCCGCAGCGCATCGCTGAAGCGCTCAAAGCCCGCCGGAACGATCATGCATTCCTGAAACGAAAGGCCGCTGTCGGCATGCGCGCCCCCATTGATGACATTCATCATCGGCACCGGCAGTAGGGTGGGGGCGGGAAATCCGAATTGATCGGCCAGGGACACAAACAGCGAACGCCCTTCGGCGGCGGCCCGCGCGCGACAGACAGCCATGGACACGGCCAGGATGGCGTTGGCGCCCAGCTTCGACTTGTTCGGCGTGCCATCGAGATCGAGCATCATCTGATCGATCGCACGCTGATCATCGACGTCTTTTCCCTGCAATGCGGGGGCAAGGACATCTGCGACGTTCCCCACCGCTTTCAGCACTGATTTTCCGCCGTAGAGCGCCGTGTCCCCGTCACGCAGCTCCAGCGCCTCGTGCACGCCCGTCGACGCGCCCGAGGGAACGGCAGCGCGCCCGAAGGACCCGTCGGACAAGGTGCAGTCGGCTTCGACGGTCGGGTTGCCGCGGGAATCCAAAATTTGTCGGGCGTGGAGGGTGGTGATGGCAGGCATGACGCCATCATACCAACGGACTACTCCGGACACCATGACGGTGCAGGGATGCGTAGCGGAGGCCTCTCCCCTTTCACGCGGTTCTGTCGTTGCGGCGCCGTATCGTCCGCCGATGAACGGCGGCGGATGTCAGTGCCAGAAAGACCATCGCCACCCCTTCCATCCCGAATCCCGATCCCGGCAAGCGCGGCGGAATGACCTCGCCCGTCCCCGACGAGAGACCCGGATCGAGGCGCGCCATCTGCACGCCCCGCGCGGGTGCCTCGACCGGGAAGGCCAGCAATCCCCCCGTATCGCCGCGCAACAGGGCCAGGCGCCGCTGCTCCATCAGGCGCAGCTCCACCCGCCACTGCTCCTCCAGCGGATCGGACGACGGCAGCAGATTGCCCGTGGTGCCGGGGCGCAGCAGCGCGAAACGGTCGCCGTTCCAGAGCGATGCGACAAACCGGCGGTCCCACTCCGCGGCGTCGCTCACCGCACCCACGACCAGGAAGAGCGTGAGCAGGGAGAGCAGCAGCGGGATGCGGCGCGTCCGCTGGCGGATGACGCGCAGGCTGAATGCCGTGAGCAGCAGGAAGCCGACGATCACCCCTCCCGCCGACCAGCCGAGGGTGTAGACCGTCTGGAGGATCTGGAGCGACGGAAACGCCGCAGCCAGCAGTTCGAGCACCAACCATAGCAGAAGCATCAGTGCCGGGAAGAAGTGCAGCAGACGAAAGAAGTTGTCCGCCCGCCGCGACCGCAGCAGCGGATAGAGCAGCAGCGGATAGGCCAAGCTCAGGGCAAACGCAATAACCCACGGCCAGACCGAGACGGACACGGGTGGCAGGAACGCGCAGACCACGCCGGCGAGCGCGATCATCACGCCCAGCAGGATCGTCAGCCGCGTCTCGGTGTCGTGCTTGAGAGGCATAAAGGTGGACCATAGTCCCCCATAGGGAAAATACTGTCAATGAAGCGAAGGGGTCCGAATGTCAAAGGTCAAAGGACAAATGCCAAACGAGCATCTTCACGGAATAGTTTGACATTTGAAATTTGTCATTTGACATTCGTTTTTACAACCATTTCCGATACGCAAAGAACCCCAGCAATCCCATCATCACCGCCACCATGATCACCAGCAGGATGTCGAAGGCGTAAGCGGAATCTTGGAACGGCAGCGGCACGTTCATCCCGTAGAGGCTGGTGAGGAAGGTGAGCGGCACCATGGTCACGGAGAAGATGGTCAGCACCCGGACCACCGTGTTCGTGTGATGGCTCAGCCAGGATTCATGCGTCTCCTGCAGGGCGTCGCTCAGCTCGCGGGCGGTATCCAGCAGCGTCCACTGCCGCTCGATGGCGTCGGTGACGTCATCGAAGTACATCGCCAGATCCGATCGAATGAACTCCTCGCGCTTGTGCTGGAGGAGAGCCACCACGGCGCGCTGGGGAAAGATGATGGAGCGCATGGTGATGATATTGCGCTTGAGCGCCAGGATGTCGCGCAAAATGTTGACCTTGCTCTCCTCGCGTTCGAAGAGCTCCACCTCGATGCGCCGCAACTCCCGCATCATGCCGTCGATGAGCGGAAACCCCGCATCAAACAACCGGTCGAGCAGGTGATAGAGAAAGAATCCCGTCCCCCGCTCCGTGAAGCCGTCCGTTGCCGCGCCCGGCTCGGTCATCTGCTTCCACAGCTGCGAAATGGCATCCGTTTTCCCCTCCGAAAGGGTGACGATGAACGTGCTGCCTACGAAGACGTTCACCTCTTCCTTGACGATACGGTTCCCCGTCTTCACCGGCAGGTGCAGCACGCAGAAGAGGTAGCCGGGATACTCCTCGATCTTCGGGCGCTCGTTCTCGCTGAGGCAGTCCTCGATGTCCAGGTCATGGAAGCCGTACGCCTGCTGCAGCGCGCGCAGCTCTTCCTCCGGCGGATTGACCGCATGGATCCACGTGAAGCCGTTGGCGGCGAAGGCGGGGAGGGCCATCGGAGGCGGGGGGAGGCTGCATCAGCGTCGCTTCTTCTTGGGCAGATAGGCGCGGCGGGGATCCTCGGCCTTCTCGAGGGGGATCTCCTCGTAGTACCGGACGCGGAAGGAGCGCACCTGGAAGACGACGTAGGAGACGGCGGCGGCAATCCACAGCAGCCACCAGACGCGCATGGCCACAAACTGGATCATTTCCACCCGCGCGATGACCAGCAGCACGCCCGTGAGGCCGAACCAGAAACTGGCGGCGGCCCAGGAGCGGCTCAGGCGCTTGAGGCGCGGATGAGCCAGTCGACGGCGCCAGACGCTCAGCAGCGCGGCGGCAACGAGCAGGAGCGCGCAGGCGACGAGCAGCAGCATCGCTTTCGGAGAATCGTACCCGGCATTGCCCGGATTGGGCCAGAAGAGATAGGTGAGGAAAGCGTTCATGCGGAGGGAGGGGAGGGAGTATCACTGAGAGTGACGGCAGGATCGTCTGCGGGTGGGGATTCTTTCTTCGTAGCTTCTTTCTCCTTTTCCTCCTTTTCATCTTCTTGCTCCTTTTCTTCCTCCCCCTCCCCCTCCTCCTCCCCATGAAACAATTCCCACAGTTCCCCGATCTTCCGGTCCGTCTCGCGCTGCGCCAGGGTCCGGGCGGGACGGATCAGGAGGTAGAGCAGGAATCCCGCCACCGGCAGCGCCGCCACCAGCAGGATGCAGAGAAACTGGTACGGCAGCGAGCGGGTGCGCAGCAGGATGTCACGCAGGGCGTAGAACAGCAGGAAGAGCACCAGCGACAGCAGCAGCAGGATGGAGAGCTGCGTGGACACCAGCAGCGGATTGCGCGCGATGAGGAGCGCGGCGCTCCCGAAGATGGTGGACGCATCGAACATGCGGGCGGGGGAAGGACTAGAGATGAGGGTGGCGTCGCCGGTGGATGACAACGTACACGACCGCCCCCAGCAGCGCCAGTATCGCGAGCAGCTGGCTGAAGCGCAGCTCGAAGGTATCCAGCGGCAGCCACCGCCGGATGAAGATGTACGCGGCGCACAGAACCGTCATGGCGATCTCGCTCCCCAGAATCCACCGCTGCGGAATGCGCGCCTCGATGAGCGCAAAGACGGCAAGGCTGGCGAACAGCAGGAGGAGGAAGGCGAAGTCCAGCGTGGTGGCGAAGACCGGAATGCCGAAATCCCCCCGGAAAGATTCGAAGAAGAGCGTCGCCAGGGAGGCCAGCACGATGCCCGCCAGCGTTTCGGCACCCGCGCGACGGGCGTTCTTGCGGACGATGAGGAGGAAGAAGGTCAGCACCAGAAAGAAGAGAGCGTAGTACAGCTGCACGGGATGGATGGGCACCGCGAACCGCACGCCGAACGTGTCGTACGTCACCCCCCACCACAGGTCCGTCGGCCGGCCGTAGGCCTGTCCTGCGGCAAACTTGCCCAGCCAGTCGAACGCGAGGCCGAACGTCGTGGCCGGCAGCAGCACATCGAGCCACTGCAGGAACGTCGTGCGCGACGTTTTCCGCGTGAGCGCGAGCACGGTGATGATCCCCGCGCTGAGACCCAGAAAGCTGAAATTGCCGTCGTGGATCATGAACATGCGCAGCGGATCGTCCCAGCGCAGGTACACCCGGTACTGCTCGATGACGGCGAAGAGCCGCCCGCCGAGGAGCGCCCCCCCCAGGTACCACCACGGGTGATCGCGGAACGGCTGCAGCGACAACCCCGCGCTCTGCGCCAGCCGGAAGAAGAACTCCGCGGAGGCCCAGACGGCGATCAGCAGGAACAGCAGGTGGGTCCAGATAAGAAACGGCCCGAACTGGAAGGCTTCGAACATGGAGGAAGAATATCAGAAGAACGGAAGTACGGAAGAACGGGTTGGAAGTTCCGCTCAGCACATCGCTGTTCCTCCGGCATTCCGTTACTCTTCTCCAAAAGCTTTGCTCAGGGAACGAGACGCAACATCCTGAGCCGTCTGTTCAAGAAAATCGTTCAGCGGCACCGTCACCTGCTGCTTGCTCCGCACGTTGCGTACCGCCACCGCCTGCTCCTCCCGCTCGCGATCACCCAGGACCAGGAGGTAGGGAATGCGCTGCCGCTCCCCTTCCCGGATGCGCTTGCCCAGCGAATCCTCGGCGTGCAGGTACTCGATGCGCATGCCGCGCTCCATCAGCTGCGTCGCCACGCTGCAGGCGTACTCCTCGTGCGCGGAGGCCACCGGCAGCACGGCCACCTGCACCGGCGCCATCCACAGCGGGAAGTGCCCGGCGAAGTGCTCGATCAAAAACCCGATGAACCGTTCGTGCGTCCCCAGCGGCGCGCGGTGGATGCAGAGCGGCACTTTGTCCGCCCCGTCGGAATCGGTGTAGTGCAGCCCCATCTTGCCGGGCACGTCGAAGTCCACCTGGTTCGTGGCCAGCGTGAATTCGCGTCCGATGGCGCTCCAGACTTCCACATCGATCTTCGGGCCGTAGAACGCGGCTTCATCGGGCACTTCCGTAAAGGCCACTCCCAGCTTCGTCATGACCTCGCGCACCATGGATTCGGTCTTCTTCCACAGCGCCGGGGCATCGACGTACTTCTTCCCCAGTGCCGCCGGATCGTGCAGCGAGAGGCGCATGACGTACTTCTCGATGCCAAACAGCGCGAAGTAGCGCAGGTACATGTTCACCACCGACGCGAATTCCTCCTCGAACTGTTCCTCCGTGCAGTAGATGTGCGCGTCATTCATGGTGAGCGACCGCACCCGCATGAGACCGAAGAGCGATCCGCTGCCCTCGTAGCGGTAGCAGTGGCCGTACTCCGCCAGGCGGATCGGCAGATCGCGGTAGCTGCGCGGCCGGCTGTTGAATATCTCGTGGTGGTGCGGGCAGTTCATGGGCTTGAGGTAGTACTCCTCCTCGCCGTCGAGCCGCATGGGCGGGAACATCGTCTCTTTGTAGTGCGCCAGATGTCCCGTCTGCGCGTAGAGCTTGCCCTTGGCAATGTGCGGCGTACGCACGCGGAGGTAGCCGGCCTCCTCCTCCGTCTCGCGCGCCAGCCGTTCCACCTCGTCGGCGATGATCGTCCCCCGCGGCGTCCACAGCGGCAGCCCCGGCCCCACCCTGTCGCTGAAGGTGAAGAGATCTAGTTCCTTGCCCAGCTTCCGGTGATCGCGCTTCTTCGCCTCCTCCATCATGGTCAGGTACGCATCCAATTCCTCTTTGGACCCGAATGCCGCCACGTAGATGCGCGTCAGCTGTTCGCGCTTTTCATCCCCGCGCCAGTACGCCCCGGCCAGACTCATCACCTTAAACCCATCGACGGGAATCTCCTTGGTACTCTCCACGTGCCCGCCCCGGCAGAGATCGACGAACGCATCCTCCCCCTTGGGTCCTACCAAGACGTAGTGCGTCACCTCCTGCACGCCCTCGTTCTTCTCCAGATCCTCGATCAATTCGACTTTGAACCGCTGGCCCTGGTTTCGCCAGAACGCCTTGGCGTCCGCGCCGCCGTACGTGTCCTTCCGGAACGTCTGCCCCTGATGGATGATCTTCTTCATCTCCTTCTCGATCGCCGGAAGATCCGCATCAGTGATCGGCGTCGTGAAGAGGAAATCGTAGTAGCACCCCGTATCAATCGGCGGTCCGATGGTGATCTGCGTGTCCGGCCAGAGCCGCTGCACCGCCTCGGCCAGTACGTGCGCCAGCGAGTGGCGGATGCGGAAGAGCGGATCGATGTCGGGCGTTTGCGAGGACATAGCAACGGAAGGGTATCAGAGGATTCCCGGAACAACCAGAGCGGGGTCATTGATCCGCGTTTGGAAAGACAACTGGTGACTGGGTGTACATCCCTCCGCGCAGCGTACGCAATGCAAGTGTTTGCCAAGTGGTGGAGCCAGGGGGAATCGAACCCCGGCCGGCAGATCTCGAGCCGTCGGCACCAACCTGGTCTGGCCCCACGACTGGCCCAAAAATACTACAGTTGCGCATTGACAGAAGCAACCGCAAGGGCTACTCTATACGCAGATCTCGAGTCGCCGGTACAAACCGGGAAATCGATCTCCGCCCCCGCAAGGGGCGGTTTTCGTATCACACGAAATCCAACTCCTTCTCCAGCGCCCGGACCTCGCGCAGGAGCTGCGGATCGTTCTGCATCTTCGTCTCGATCTTCTCCACGGCGTTCATGACCGTCGTGTGGTCGCGGCCGGAGAAGAGCTCGCCGGAGCGCACGTAGCTGATGCGCAGGTACTTCTTGCACAGGTACATGGCGATCTGCCGGGGGATGAGGATTTCGCGGACGCGCGATTGCCCAATCATGTCCTGCACGGAGACGGAGAAATAACGGCTGACCGCCTCCAGGACATCCTGGAACGTGGCGGAACGCTTGGGCGCCACTTCGAACCCGACGTGATCCTCCTCCTCGTGCGGATCCTTGTTCAGCTTGCGCATGATCTCCGCGATGCTCTTCACCGTGGGCACCCGCTGCTCCAGCTCGTACTGCGCGACCGCCTGCATGAGGATGCCCTCCAGTTCCCGGATGTTCTTCGTGGCGTGCTCCGCGATGAACTGCAGGACCGTCATGTCCATGAAGATCTGATACTCCTGCGCCTTCTCCACGATGATCGCCAGCCGCGTCTCGTAGTCGGGAGCGGAGACATCGGCGATCATGCCGCGCTCGAAGCGCGAGGTGAGGCGGTCCTCCAGCTGCAACTCCTGGGGCTGCCGGTCAGCGGCGACAATGATCTGCTTGTGCTCTTCGTAGAGCGCGTTGAACGTGTGGAAGAACTCCTCCTGCGTCCGCTCCTTGTTCGCCAAAAACTGCACGTCATCGATGATCAGCACGTCGACCAGGCGGTAGCGCTTGCGGAACTGCTCCATTTTCTGCGTCTGGATGTCTTCGATGACCTGGTTCGTAAAGTCCTCCGTCGTCGTGTAGACCACGGTGGATTTGGGCATCTGCTTGAGGATCGCGTTGCCCGTGGCCTGCAGCAGGTGCGTCTTGCCCAGCCCCACCCCGCCGTAGATGAAGAGCGGATTGTACTTGCCGCCCGGCTGCGACGCGACAGCCTGGCACGCGGCGTACGCGAGGCGGTTGCCCTCCCCCACCACGAAGTTCTCCAGCATGTAGCGCGAGTTGAGGATCTTGCTCACGATCCCCTCCGCGAGGCGCACCTCCTGGCGGCCGGTCACCTTGCGCCGCTTGGGCTCCGGAAACGCCTGCAGCAGATCGAACGTGCGCGCGGGATCGTCCTTCAGCCCTCCGTCCACCTTGTAGACCACCTGCTCGACGGATGCATCCTGCTCCTGCGCCGCCTGCAGCGTGAGCGCGCGGTAGTGCTCCAGGTGCCAGTTGAGCGACATCGGCAGGGGCAACCCGACCACGAGCGTCCCGTCCTCCAGTCCCAGAATGGCGGTGTCCTTGAACCAGGTAATGAACTGGCTGCGGGGAATGCGCGAGGCGATCTGGCCGAGGATGCGCAACCACATCTCACGCAGGTGCGCTTCCTGCCCCGTGGCGGATGCCGCGCTAGGAGAAGAGACGGAAGACATCATAGAGCGTGACGAGGAGGATGAGGAAGAGGAGCACGGCAAACCCCAGCGTATTCGAGATGATCTCCACCTTGCGGTTACCCGGAGAAATGAACAGTTCCGAGAGGACGAAGAGCAGCCGGCCGCCGTCGAGCGCGGGGAACGGCAGGATGTTGAGGATGGCCAGGCTCAGGCTTAGGAGAGCGACCAGGCGGAAGTACACCGCCGCACCGCTCTGCACGGACGTGTAAGTGAGCTGTGCAATGCCGACGATGCCCGTCACCCCTTCCGGCACCACGCCACGCTGGGCGAGGGAGGAGAACAGATGCGCGATCCCCAGCACCGTCTGGCGCGTCACCACCCACGTCTCGCGGACCGACAGCCGCAGTGCGTCGACGGGACTGCGCCGGGGCGCCTCCACCCGCAGCGGCACTGCGCGCAGATAGACGCCGGTCTTGCCATTCTCCACGGTCACCCGCACCTCGGCGGGCTCCGCGCCGGGATCCGTGACGTACGTGTACATGACGGATCGCCTGCCCTCCTGCAGCGCCACCACGTCATCGGGACGGGCCACGGGCCTGCCGTCCACCGCGCGCAGGATGCTGCCCGGGGGCACGCCCGCCTCCTGCGCGGTGCCTCCCGCCAGCACGTCGTCGATCACCACGCCCAGATCCATCGCGATCTCGCCGCGGTCCGCCGCGGCCTGCATCTGATCGAGGGAGAGGTACGTCGGAATCCATCCGCCCATCGTGAAGCCGTAGAAGAAAATGCACCACGCCAGTAGGAAGTTCATCGCGACGCCGGCAACCAGAATGACGCACCGCTTCCAGATCGGAGCGCGGGCGAAGCTGCCGTGCTCCTGCCGCTCCGCCGCCTCCAGGGCTCCCTCTCCCTTCAGGCGCACGAAGCCGCCGAAGGGAATCCAGTTGAGGGAGAAGAGCGTCCCCTTCCACGTGAAGAACCCCTTCGCGCGCGGCGGCAGCCCGAAGCCGAATTCCTCCACCTCCACGCCCGCCCATCGCGCAGCGAAGAAGTGCCCGAATTCATGGATGAGAATGAGCCCCGTGATGAGGAGGAAAAACGCGACGGCGGTGATGAGGATCGTCATGGGACGTGCATCCTACCGCGGGGTGTGGATAACGGAAAACTTTTCCACAGCATTCCCCTTGCACGCGATCGGGAACTGACATCGCGTTGTACAATGCACACTCCGCTCGTCATCCCCACGCGACGACGAGGGCGCTCACGTGGGCAACGCCCATCGCGCGCAGGGTGGCAGCGCACGCATCGAGCGTCGCGCCCGTCGTGCACACGTCATCGACGAGTACCACGTGCGACGGGACCGCGGAGAGACCCGGTGCGGGCGCGAACGCATCCGCCATCGCGCGCAGCCGCTCCTCCCGGTGCCGGCGCGCCTGATGCCCCGTCTGACGTCTGCGGCGCAGCAGTGCCGCCACCGGCCACCCGCGCGCTGCGCTCACTGCCTCGGCGAGGAGCAGGGATTGATTGAACCCGCGGCTGCGCAGCCGCCACCGGTGCAGCGGCACCGGACACAGCACCGTCTCCATCGGCGCCACCAGGAGAGGCGCGGCACGCACGAGCAGCGTTCCCAGAGGACCGGCCAGCGTGCGGATGCCCCGGTACTTGAAGGTGAGGAGCGCGGTCTTCAGGAGCGGAACCGCATCGTACTCCCCCGCCGCCACCACGGCATCGAGGTGCCGGATCCCCCGCGCTTGCAGCTGTCCGCGATTGAGCCGCAGCGGCCGCGCCTGGGCCTGCAGTGCGCGCAGCTCCTCCTCCGTGATCCACGCCCCCGGCCGCCCGCCGATCGACGAGCGCGGGAACAGCATATCGAGCAGCAATTGCCACATGCCGCCAGTATACGATCCGCGGGGCTCCCGCTTGTGGTCCCGCAACGAACTTGATACCCTGCGCTGGCACTTTTGCCGATCAGCACTGGCAGAAGCCCGTTCTTTTCTCCGATAGAACACCCCGGGTAGCCAGCTCAGTTGGTTAGAGCGTCGCATTGATCCGCCGCGGCGGAGAGGTCACAGGTTCGATTATCATTCAAATCATGGGCAATTAGCTCAGCTGGCTAGAGCGCCACATTGACATTGTGGAGGTCACTGGTTCAAGTCCAGTATTGCCCACCATCCCCGCTCGAGTATGTACTACGTCTACGTTATTCGTAATCCACGTGGCTTGCTGTACAAAGGACAAACACAATCCGTCGAGAAGCGACTCGCAGAACACAATGCCTTGGATGGCCCCTGTTCGTATACGCGCAGCAGGGGGCCATGGGAGCTTGTGCATCAGGAGCAATGGACGACTCGGTCAGAGGCGATGAGAAGAGAGAAGTTCCTCAAAACCGGTGCAGGTCGTGATTATCTGAAGAGAATGATTGAAAATGGGTAAAGCGCCACATTGATCCGCCGCGGCGGATGGAGGTCACTGGTTCAAGTCCAGTATTGCCCACCATTCGACTCGTCAGCCGCGGCTGACTCGCTCATGGTCCTCGCTCCCTCGGAGCCCGGGCCACGTTTCCCGAAGCGAGGCGAATGACCCTGAGCGAAGCGTAACGGAGTCGAAGGGCCCTTTTCGTTCCAGTACCAACAGTCAGTATCCACACCATCACTGATGATCATCAATCGAAAACACGATGAGTGTATCCTTCTCGCGGATGCAGAGTGCTCGGTACTGCTTATTGATACGAAAGTACCAAATGCCGGATGATTTCGGATTTCTCTTCTTCAGGGTCACTGCGCCGAACAGATCCTGCGAAAGCAGGTGCTTTGCTTTTCGATATTGCTCAATCAACCCGCGCTTCTGCAGGTAATCCACGACGCGTCGGTGCTCCACCACCCTCATAGATCAGAGAAAGTCGAATCATCTGTGGAAAATTCCTTTCGCGCCTGCTCCGCCATGGATGTTTCATCCGCCGTGACATCGTCGTCACTCAGTTCGTGCAGTACCACAAAGAGATTCTGCTCCTCGAGAGCTGCGAATAGCTCCGAAACGCTGCCAAATGCCTTTTGCTCCAACGGGAGATCTTCATGGATGATGATCGTTGTCATACGGCACCATCATACTCATCCCTGCTGCGCTGTCCATAAAACATTCACTTCACAATACTCCCTATATTCCCGCAACCCCCTCCCCGTGCCGGACGGCGCGTTTTTCGCTATAATCAATAGATTTTCACACACACCCACATGCTCATCCCCACTCCCGCGGAGGAAGTCCTCCTCACCTGGCAGGCGCCGGTCGTCCCGCGCCACCATCGCACGTGGCGGTGGTACCTCATTGCGGGAACGATCATCGGCGCGTGCGCGGCCTACGGCGTGTGGACCGGATCATATCCCTTCGCGGCGGTGGCCGTGCTCATCGGCGTGGTCTACGTCCTGCTGCACCGCCACGCACCGCCGGACCGCACCTTCGCGCTGACGAGCGTGGCCGCGCACCTGGAGAAGCGCACGCTGGCATGGACAGCCTGCGCCGGCTTCTGGTTCCTCCACACCGCGGACTACACCGAACTCCACCTGGTTCCCACGGATCGCCGCACGCGCGAGCTGATCATCCAGACGGGCAACCAGGACATCGACCGGATCCGCGCCCTGCTGCAGGAACGCGTGCCGGAGCTGACGGATCGCAGGGAACGATTGCTTGACACTTTTATCCGTATCTGTAAACTCTAGATGCTGCTTCGCCGCAGTCACTGGCACGTTGCCACCCAACGGGATCCCGAGAGGGAGGCCCGGTTGCTGTGGATTAGTAATGCAAATGCGACCAGCGGAAATACTTTGGATCCCAACAAGCAGGAGCAGCAGGACAACCCCTTGGACAACTCCGTGCACTATGCACAACCAGGACTGGATGCGAGAGGAAAACCGCTTGAAAATGAAACTGAAACGACCCAACAGCATACAAGGCAAGGTGTTGCACATGCATTGGCGACACCACAGGAGCCGGAAAGCAACAAAGAGAAGAAGAAAAACTCTGCTGCATCAACGGAACAACCATCCGAACGCGAAATGCTTCGCGCGCGATTTGAAAGAATGATCAAAGAAACTGGCGCGCTGTCCGATTCGATGCAAGATCTGCTCTACAAAATGGAGAATAA
>CAYZGJ010000015.1:6400-20397 GCA_964478005.1 uncultured Candidatus Peribacteria bacterium | reverse complement strand
TCTGCGTCAGTGGCAACTGGAGGAACGGGATTTGGAGGAAACATAGCGCCGGCGATATCTTCTTCCGGCCGCTCCTGTGGATTCTGCAGGGGGCAAGGGGGTGAGACAAACATTACTGACCTGCCAACCGTAGACAGGAGGTATGCGTACAATCGGTCAACCTCCGCTCGCTTCCGCGAAGCTACGGTTGACACCCTCCTGCGGGGGTTGGTGGAGCTGAGGGGATTCGAACCCCTGACCCCCTGCTTGCAAAGCAGGTGCTCTAGCCAGCTGAGCTACAGCCCCCCAGGTGAATTGCCGCGAAATCATACCGAAGAGTCCCCACGAACCCAAGGTCTTTCATCGTTCCCATGAATTCCCTACACTGCGGCGTACCGTTCAACGGTTCTCCGGTGCCGTAGCCAAGTAGCCCATCCTTCGCCAAGGCTACGGAGGGCTATCGCAGATCATTCCATGTGATAGGCTTGCTGTCGCTGGTGCCGTAGCCAAGTAGTAAGGCAGGGGTCTGCAAAACCCCCATGCGTGGGTGCAATTCCCACCGGCACCTCCAACCTTCGCGCAGCGTTTGCCGTGCACTGATCATCCGAATAGCACAGGGGGTGGATATTGTGCGTACCTCGCTGCGTCTACGGTTGGCAAGCCATGCATTACTCCGCCGAATCCGGCCCCAATGCAGCCTCTTCACGAATGCGCTGGAATTCTTCCCGTTGCTTGGGAATCGGCTCTTCCGGGTGCAGACGTTGCCGCGCCAGGACGATCGCGTTCTCAATGACACTGGAAATCTCTCCCGGACGCGGCATGGTGGTCAGTGTCATCTCGCGGGTCGACGCCGCCACCCGCTCCTTCAGGCTCAGACGCACGGTTCCCACGTTGAAGAATCCGACGAACTGCGTCTCCACCCGCGCACTCGCCACATTCTCGATGGTGGTGGGCGTGATGGCGTTGTAGAAAAAGGATCGTTGGGTGACCCAGATGATCTGCTCCGAGGTCACCACGAGCACGTTGAATTTCCACCGGATGACCGCATTGGCGACGAGCAGACAGTACGTCACGAACCACACGAGCATGGCTGCCAGTCCCGCCGCTATGTGGAACGCGAACACGAAGGGCAGGAGGACGGCGATGAGCGCCATGGCCAGCGTGCTGAGGAGGAAGGGAATGAGGAACGCCAGCCAGTGGCGGGAGGTGACGAGGAGCACTGCTTCGGTATCCACGACGAAGCGTTTCAGGAGCGCGCCGAGGTCCGTCTCCAGGGCGAGAATTCTCATAAGAAAGAAGTATACCAAACAATCGACGGGTCCGGGCGTATTCGCCGGGAATTTCTCAGTCGGACGCTGTGCCCTCGCCGTCCGGCGGGGTGAAGGTGAGGCTGCGCAGCATGGTCGTAACCTGCGTGTTGAGGCCCGCCTCCACAGTGAGCGGCGTGGCAGCCGTCACGGTGTAGCCGGTGTTGCCTGTCACGGCGCTGATCTGGTAGAAGCGCTCGGTCAGGGCATCCGCGCGGGGGCGGGCGGCGAAGACGTGAATGGCGGACTCCTGGCCGTCCACCCGGATCGCGCGCCGGTCGATCTCCTCGTAGTCGGGCAGCCCGCTGACCGAGAGAATGCTCGCTGCGCTGTACTCCGGCGTCGTCATCGTCTGCGCCAGCACTTCGCGCGTCACCACCACCGTGGCGAACTGGCCCGCGTAGGGCCGCTCGGACTGGAAGGCGATGATCGCTTCTTCGGAGACGCCGCGCTCGTCGAGTTCCGCGCGGTCCACCACCCGCCACTCCTGGGAGATGCACAGTCCCACTTCGCCGTCCCAGTAGGCATTGGCGCAGTCGACGATGCCGGCACGATCATCCCCCCCGCAGGCGGAGAGGAGCAGGAAACCGCCGAGGAGAAAGAAGGAGGAACGGAAGCGCATGCGGGGCATACTAGCACAGCAGCAGACGGGGAAAGGCATGGACAATGACAGAAAGTAGGTTGTCATCTCACCGCTACGATTGAGCAAAGCGCGTAAAAATGGTACACTGATGCGAAATGTTTCTGACACTCACCCGCATTACCGTCGCGCTGACCCTCCTGATGACCCCCGCTTCCGCCGCCGCGGGAACGCTGCGGGCGGATGATTCCGTGGCGGGCGTCGGCATCGATGTCACGCTCGCGGGCTTCGCGCCCCACACGCAGATCGCCGTCGGGATGACGCCGCCCGACGGGAATGCGCGCACCTTCACCGTGCGCAGCGACGCCGCGGGGGGAGCCGTCCTCTCCGTTCCCGGGCGTTCCGCCGAACGGGCGGGCATCTACGCCTTCAGCGCGGGGAACGCGACGGCGCAGGCGCGCATCGACCCCGATTCGCTGGATCCGTGGATGTCGTCCCTGCAGGTGAAGACGGCGCAGATCCGCGCGGACGGCCGCGAGACGGCCGGCATCACCGTGACGCTCCGGGACCGCTACGGCAATCCCCTCCCGGGCCGGACGGCCGGCGTGCTCTCGGGCCGGACGGGCGATGCGATCCGCGCACTGACGCCGGAGACGGATGCGGCGGGCGTACAGTCCTTCGCCCTGCTGACGACGACGCCGGGGGAGATCTCCCTGCGCGCGATCGACCTGCTCAGCGGCACGCCGCTGGCGGGATCCGCCGTGGTGCAGGCGGGCGGCACGGCCATGGGGGGACAGGCGACCGCGTACGGATCGCCCTACGCCGCGCAGCTCACTCCGGACGGACGCTTCTTCTACGCGCAGACACTGCCGTCCTTCGACGTCATCGACCGTTTCGAGGTGGAGGCGCCGGCCACCATGCAGCCGGGCGTGGAAGCGCCCAAGATCACCATTCGCGCCGTGGACCGGTCCGGCCGGACCGTGGAGAACTACCTGGGCACCGTGGTCTTCTCCTCCACCGATCCGCAGGCGACCCTCCCCAACTTCGGCAGTTACACGTTCCGCGACCGGGATCTGGGGGAGAAGTCCTTCGCCCTGGCGCTCACGTTCCGCACGGGCGGCCCGCAGACCATGCGCGTGGAGGACCGCAACGACAACCGCATCGCCGGCGAGGCGACGATCCAGGTGAGCGGGGGCGGGGTCGGTCCCGCCACCGGTTCCATCCAGATCACCTCGCACGCCAATGACGGGTACATCAACAGCACCGACATCGTGGTGGAAGGGCGCGGTCCGCGCTTCGCAAATCTCATCGTGATGGGCGGCCCGCAGGATGCCGTCGGCTCCAGCGACGAGAACGGTTTCTTCTCCATCCCCGTCCGGCTCAATCCAGCCCAACGCGACCACACCATCCGCGTCCGGGACGAATCGGGACGCAACGACTCCGGCCCGCTGCGCCTGGTCCTCGACCAGAGCATCAAGGAGATCGACACCATCCGCTTTGCGCCCGAGAGGCCCTCCGCCAACGAGCAGGTCCTGGCCGCGGTGCAGAGCGCGCCGGGCATGGCGCAGGTGCTGCTCCGGTTGCCGGACGGCACCGGCGTGCAGGAGATCGTGCTCACGGAAAACCCGCAGCTGCCGGGCATGTACCAGGGATTCTTCACCGCCCCCGCCCCCGGCTCCTACCAGCCGTCCGTGGTAGCCACGGACCGCGCAGGCAACCGGTCGGAAGTGCGCACGCTCCTCACGGTCGCCTCCCACACCCTCCCCCGCGTGACCAACCTGCGGCTGGAGTCCCGCGCGGAGGCGGTGGCGCTGCAGTGGGACGCCGTGGAGGGCGACGTCTCCGCCTACCGCATCTACATCGGCAACGAACCCGAGAACTTCGTCTACACCCTGGACACCGGCGGCGCCGTCACGCAGGCCGTGGTGCGCGGGTTGCTGCCGGGCCGCCTCTACCATTTCGCGGTCACCGCGCTGCGGGGCGACCGGGAGAGCGAGGAGCGCAGCGAGCCGGTGGCGGGACAGACGCTGGGCATCACCCTGGACGTGACTCCCGCCGAGAACGCGCTGCAGGTGCGCTGGACCGATCTGGCCGCAGCGCTGCCGCTGTCGTCCTTCCTACTGGAGTACGGCACGGGGCCCGACGCGCTCACCGAGCAGCGACGGCTCAACGGAGACCTGCGCGACATCACCCTGCGGGATCTGCTGCCGGGCGTGGTCTACCACCTGCGCCTCACCCCGGTCTCCGTGGCGGGGCAGCCGCTGGCGGAGCTCGCCGCCGTGGGACAGGGCACGCCGGGAGGCGCGGGTTTCCGTGCCTCCGCGCGCGATGAGGTCCCCTTCGACGTCGTGCTCCATCCCGGTGCACAACTCCGTCCGCCTCCCGCCGTCAATGATACGGGACTGCCGCCCGCCGCGTGGATGGCCGCCGCCAGCCTGGGTGCCGCCGGGCTCCTTTGGTACGTCCGCCGCCGTCAGGAACGTCATCGTCTGCATGCGTTCCTCCGGAGCATGCCCGCCCCTCCCCGTCGCTGAAGCCCGATGACGAAGCGCACGCTGTCCATCGGCGGAGCGACCTTCGACCTGTTTGCCGGCACGGATCCGTCCCTCATCGAGGAGCACGCCTCCGGTCGCGCGTTCACGCTGCCGCTTGGGGGCAAGCTGCGCATCGGATCGGTCACGGGCACCTTCGGCGGAGGCGCCTGCAATACCGCCGTGGGCTTCGCGCGTCTGGGATGCGCCGCCGCGTACGGCGGGCCGCTGGCCACCGATCAGTGGGGCCGGGCCATCCGTGCCCGCCTGGAGGAGGAGGGCGTCTCGCTGCAGGAAGCGACCTTCGTGGAAGACGAAGCCTCCAGCTTTTCCATCATCCTCTCCGCCGAGAGCGGGGAACGGACCATCCTGACGCACAAGGGCATCGACCGGCACCTGGGCGACCCCACGTTCGACCTGCAGGCAGCGACCGATGCGGACGCCCTCTACATCACCTCCATCCACGACGACAGCCGCGAGATCAGCGACGACATCGCCGATGTGCTGACCACGCTGCCGGAAATCCACCTCACCTGGAACCCCGGCGGCAGCCAGATCACCGCGGGCATGGGGGAACGCAACGCACGCCTGCTCCTCCCGCACGTCGATCTCCTGCTGCTGAATAAAGAAGAAGCCCTGGCCTTCACGGGAGCGGCCACGGTGGAGGAGGCGCTGCGCAGGCTGACGGCGGCAGGCGTGGGGCGGATCGCGGTCACGGACGGGAAGCACGGCGCCATCGCCACCGACGGGACGCGGCTCTGCCGGTGTGCGGCGGTGGAGGGGCCCGTGGTCGATACGACGGGCGCGGGCGACGCGTTCGGCACCGGGGCCACCTGGGCGCTCCTGACGGGCAAAGACTTGCCAGAAGCGCTCCGGGCAGGTACGATAAACGCATCGAGTGTCGTGGGAATGATCGGAGCCCAGGCGGGCCTGCTCACAGAAACCCAGATGCAAGAGCGACTGACCCAGGTCGACGTTCCGGTCCGGATCGATCCCTTCTGATCCTCTCCTCCCGACACCCAGAACCACCCCCTCATCCCCCCCCTTCCCATGGCAGACGATTCGCTGCTCCATATCCAGGAACTCCTCGAGAGCGCACAGGCCTCGCTGAAGACCGCGTCCGCGCTCCTGCGCGACCTGACGGGGGTCAGCGATCCCGGCCGGGAGAAGCACGTCTTGCGCGCCGCGCGCACCGCCCCCGCGGGCGTCGTGAGCGGCCGGGTGATCGAGGGTGTCTTCGACGGGCAGAACATGGTGGATGCCGCGGGACAGAGCTACCCCGTCCCTGCCAACTACGCGTCCAAGAGCAAGCTGGTGGAGGGCGACGGCATGAAGCTGACCATCACCGACGAGGGGAAATTCATCTACAAGCAGATCGCCCCCGTGGAGCGACGCATCGCCAAGGGCGTCCTCATCCAGGAGGACGGCCAGTACAAGGTGCTCGTCGAGGGCCGCGCCCTGCGGGTGCTGCTGGCCTCCGTCACGTTCTACCGCGCCGAGGTGGGCGACCAGATCACGGTGCTGCTGCCCGGCGAAGGCCAGGCCCAGTGGGCGGCCGTCGAAGCGGTCCTCCCCCGCCACCTGGCGGAAGCTGCCGCGCAGGAACTGGTCCGGGATGCCGGCACCGACGGCGAGCTCTCCCCCGTCGTGCGGCACGAAGCAGCCGACGAGGACGAAGAAGACGAGAAGCCGGCGCGGAAGCGAAAGGTGTAAGACACCGCTACCGTCCCCGGTCCTCCCCTGCTACCATCGGGCCCCATGCGCACTCCCGTCCGCATCGCGCTGCCCGTAGCCGCCGCCCTCCTCCTGGCGGGCGGTATCATCGCGATGCTCTTTGTGCAATTGGAAGGAACGCGCGCGATGCTGGTGGCGCAGCTGCTGCGGGAACCCGAGGCCGGCAGCGGTGCCGTGGTACGGGACCCCTCCGTCCCCACCCTCCTGTCCATCCGCGAGGATGGCGCCCTGCTGCACCTGCGGCGGGGAGATGTCTTCGCGCTGCGCGGCGAGTGGAAGGAGGCGGCGGAAGCGTACCGGGAAGCGGTGCGGAGCGACGGCGGCCTGCCCGCCCTGCGCAAGCTGATCGACGCACAACTCCAGCGGCGGGACATCCGGGGCGCGCGCGACACCCTCGACCGACTGCGGCGCGCGGGCGCGGGGAGCGAGGATCTGCTGCTGTGGGAAGTCTCGATCGCGCTGCGCACGGGGGAACTGACCGGCGCCCGCTCCCTGCTGGAGGGGGCCGACCCTTCGCCGCACCGGCAGTGGGGCCTGGCGCTGCTGGCCCTCATCGGCGACCGGCACGAGGAGGCGCGTGCCGCCCTGCGCGAGACAGCCGGCGGCTGGGAGCCCCTCCTGCGCGCGCGGGCACGGCAGCTGCTCGCCGCTTACGAGGAGTATGCCCGCTTTCCCGGCAGCCCCGACATCCACCTGCAGACGCTGCTGAGCCGGGCGCTGGCGGGCGCCGGAGAGTGCGAACTGGCCCTGCCCGTCCTCTCCCGGGTCACCCGCGCGCAGGAGGACTACCGCGACGCATGGATCGTCCGCGGCTTCTGCGAGCTGATGACCGAGCGGACGGAGGAGGCACTCGCTTCCCTGGAGCAGGCCTACCGCATCGATCCGCAAAAAGCCGAGACGCAGTACTTCCTGGCACGCGCCTACCGCGCCCGCGGGGATCACGCCAACGCCCTGACCTTCCTCCAGTACGCCCTGCGCAACGGCTTCCAGCCGGAGGCCGAGGCGCGCCTGCTCCTGGCCGAGGAAGCGCAGGCCGCCGGCATGGGCTCCCTGGCGCTGGAGCAGTCCGTCCTGCTCACGCGTTTGCCGGGCGCGACCGTGGAGACCTTCGAGCGTGCCGTGCAGGCGGCGCTGGCCGCGGGCGAAGCCGTGCAGGCGCGCGCCCTGGCAGAGGAAGCCGCCGGACGATGGCCCGATGATCCGCGGGCCCAGGCGCTGTCAGCTGCCACCTCCGCGCCCTCCGCCCCGCAGGAGTAACCCCCCCTCCCCGTGCTCCCGCGCCCTCTCCGCATCACGCTCATCGGCTGCAGCACCCTCCTCCTCGCCCTCCTCACGGCGGCGGGCAGCCTGTGGCTGGTGCAGCGCTTCCCTCCCGCCTCCGGTCTCGCCCCCCCCTCCGCTGCCTCCGGCGCGCAGCTGTGGGTGGCGGACCCCGCCCTCCTCCCGGAGCTGGCCAGCCGGCACCTGACGGCGGACCAGCAGCTGGGAGCGCGTGCGCTGCTGCGGACGTGGGAACACCGCGCGCTGGGACCGCAGGTCACGCTGGAGCGCGACGTGCTGCCCGCGCTGGGCGCGTCGATCCTGTGGTGGGACGCGCCCTCCGGCAGCTGGACCCTGCGGGGGACGGTGCGCGCAGGAGCGGCACAGGATCTGCTGGATGCGCTCCATGCTTCGTTCCGCGCAGGCGTCCCGCCCATCCGGCGCACGCAGCTGCTGCTCGACGACCGCTTCCCCTTCGACGCGCTGGAAGCCACGGAGGACGCCGTCCGCGACGAAACGCTGCAGGAACAGGGCTGGACCATCCGCACCATGCGCCCCGCCGCCGGCAGCGGCCTGCTGGTCTCCGCGCGGCGCGGACAGGAGATCGTGCTGGGCAACGACCCAGCCGCCCTGCGCCTGCACGCCGCCGAAACGCTGACGCCGCCCGCTGCCTGGCGCGCCATCGCGGCCCTGGGCGCCCTTCCCCGCCCACTGCTCTCCTCCGACCTCGCCCCCGTCCTCCTGCCCGATGCCATCCGGACCACCCTGCGGGAAGGATCGGGCGCGCTGATCCCCTGGTCGTTGCGGCAGCGCGAGGACGGATGGGCGCTGACCACCCCCTGACGCATCGGCGTTTGCCTTTCGCCCCCCCGCCCGCTACCCTCCTCTCCCGATGTCCCTCCTCCGCCTCTCCCGCATCCTCCTTCCCTTCTCCGCGCTGCTCGTCGCGGCGTCCGTCGCGGTATTCTTCGTGCCGGGTCCGGTGCGGAGCATCGAATTCACCGGCGGCACACTGATGGAACTGCAGCTGGAAGATACGGTCAGCCAGCAGGACCTCGCCGCCGCCATCACCGCGTTCCGCCCGGAGAGCGCCAGCCAGGCGGCGCTGCACCTCTCGCGGACCCGCGACGGCACCATGCTGGTCCGTCTGCCCACGCTGGACAATGAAGAGCACACGGCGCTGCTGGCCCACCTGGAGGAGACGCTGGGAGGAGTGGAAGAGCTGCAGTACACCACCATCGGCCCCACGGTCGGCAGCTCGCTGCAGCGGCGGGCGCTCTGGGCGCTGCTCGCGGCAGCCGTCGCCATCGTCGCCTACCTCGCGTTTGCCTTCCGCGCGGTCCCCCGGCACTTAAGCCCCTGGACCTTCGGCGTCAGCGCCATCATCGCCCTCCTGCACGATATCCTCATCACCGTGGGCATCTTCACCCTGCTGAGCCGCACCACCTCCTTCCAGATGGACACGCTCTTCGTGACGGCGCTGCTCTCCATCATGGGCTACTCGGTGAACGACACCATCATCATCTTCGACCGCCTGCGCAGCAATCTCTTCACCGCCGACAAGCGGACGGAGCTGGGGGACCTGGCCGCCCGCAGCCTCATCGACACCCTCGGCCGCACCATCAACACCCTCCTCACCACGCTCATCATGCTCGCCGCCCTGGCCTTCTTCGCCTCGGAAAGCATCCGCTGGTTCGTCCTCACGTTCATCGTGGGCACCGTGATCGGCACCTACTCGTCCTTCTTCGTCGCCACCCCGGTCCTGGTGTGGTGGCAACGGAAGAGGAAGAGTTGAGAGTGGAGAGGGGAAGCGAATAGGAGATATCGCGCATTTGCCCCTCAAACCGGTTGCAAGGGGACGTCAGGTATGAGAGAATAGACGTACAAATGATCTTCGGCGGCGTTCGACGGAACGTTGGCTATCCGAAGATCCCCGAGGCACGAGGAAAGCCGCACCGGCGTCCGCAAGGTCGCCGAATTTCCTCTATGAAAAGAAAAGTCTCCGGCACTTGTGCTGCAGTTTTTTGAATGCTTCCGCGGGCATCTCCCCCATCTTGCGCTTGAGCCTTCGCGCATCGAAGACACGCACCTGTGAAAGAATGACCGTACTTTCTCTTCCATCAAACCGGAAGGCGAAGTAGTGCCGGTCGGTTTTGGCGGCACTCGTCAGCGGCATGCCGAGGAAGAGCATACTGTTGAACTTCCGAAAGATCAGAACGGGTCGCACGAACTCCGCGCCTTTTCCATCCTGCTCGTAACCGATGTTGCTGCCAAGGTGGCATATCCACAGTTCCCGCTCATGAAAATAGGGCATGTTCTTCTTGCTCTGTAATCGCACCTTCAACGCTTCCCACATCCTGTGATCTTTCTCTTCGTGCATGAGGAAAGAGTACCACATGACATTGGCAAGGGCAGATTGATCCAAGTGCGCATTCCCCGCCCCGTGCCGGTGTGGAAAGAGCGGATTTTGATTGAAATGAGACCCGAAAATGCTACACTGTACACAGGTGTTTGGAGGGTTCGCCCTCTCACGGCTCACTGTAAGCTGTAACCAAGCACCTACCAAAGCGACCCCGACTTGCGGGGTCTTTTTGATGCTCAATCTTCCACGGGATAGCCACTGTGCAACTTCCTTTTGTGTGTTTTCCTGTCGATACCCCAGAACGGAATGATACTCCAAAAAATCCTCTGTCCGTCCGCAACCTGTTTCACGATGACCTTTGCCCGCACCTCCCCCATCACCGCGACAAACTCGAAGTACGTCACATGCTGGAGAACCGTGTCGGTTCTGCCGTGTACACGAACTTTTTCAAACCCTTTGGTCTCCCAGATACCCTGCAACGTCTTGGAGTGTTGCAGAATGACGGGTGCCAGATGCAGGAGCTTGAAGCGCATGTACTGATCCTGTTGAGGACGTGCATGTCCCTGCCGCTTGAATTTGAGGTGCGCCAAACCTTGTGCATTGAAATACACGTTGTCATCGAAGTACGGACAACGCACGCCCGTTTGCGACTTATAGAGTTCTTCCCCTTTCAGCTTCACTTCCTCGAAATTTTCCAGATCAAGAGTCATTGCCTGCATCCTATCACAAATGATCGTGCACGGACTTCCATACTGTTTGTTGCACTTTGTTCCGTGCGTGCGTACTCCGCCCCATGCTGGTTCGTCCTCACGCTCATCATAGGCACCGTGATCGGCACCTACTCGTCCTTCTTCGTCGCCACGCCGGTCCTGGTGTGGTGGCAACGGAAGAGGAAGAGTTGAATAGCACCCCACCTGCCCTGAGCATTGCCGAAGAACCGGGGTGAAGAGGTGAAGAGGAAAATGGCCACAGAGCCGCAATAGAGTTACACAAGCGCCGAGGGTTCTTTTGGCACAGCAATCCGTGGGGCACAACATGTATGTTCCCACGCACTCTTTCATCTGGACACACTACCTCTATGAGAGAATACTGCTTCCATGCAATCACTTCATAAAACCGTATTAATGATGGCGCTTCTGTCCATCGTCACAACCCTTACGGCGTGCATGCAGCCGGATGTGGATGCGGACAGTGCCGCACAATCATTTCTTCAGTTGCTGAATGCAAATCGACTGGATGAGGCATATGAGCAAATGAGCAGGGACTACCAAACCGATGAAACAAAGGAAGCACTCCCAGAGATAGCAGCCGTCATCAATCACAGTCCGATCCATGCCATACAATTCATTCGCTACTCATACGTAAGTGGAACCATGGCCAATCCTGATGACAAGAGCGCAACATTTCTCTACCAGATAGAATTGGAACAGGGGTGGGCCGTGGCACAGATGCACTTACAGTTTGAAGGCGGAACATGGAAGGTGGTTGGAGCCACAATCAATCAAGTTGCAGGAGATGGTGCAAATCACTCCTTCTCTTTCGCAAGAATGACCGTGCCACACTACCTGATGCTTCTCGCCATGGTTGCGGTAGTGGCCTTTATTGCGTACTCACTGTATCTTTGCATACGGACAAAGGATTTGAAGAGAAAATGGCTATGGTTGTTTGTAATTCTCGTGGGTGTGGGACAGATCCAATTCAATTGGACTACGACTGATATGCAAATCAATATTGCCCGACTGCAGTTTTTGGGAATCGGTTATTCACGACCGAGTGAAATATTTCCTTGGATCTTCAGCTTCACGCTGCCTATGGGGGCGTTGTTGTTCCAGTATCGTTTGAGAAGAAAGTCAGTTGCAGCCATGCATCCTGCTGCACAGCAATCCCTTTGAGCATCCAGTGATGCTTTGTCACTAGGCTACTGACCCTCCTGCAAACTGCAGCGTGCGACCTCATTGCTAATGAAACTCCGCTGTATCCATGACCCTCGCGTAGGAAGAATGCCATCCTCGAAAACGGCAGCTCGGGAACTCCGCAGGATTGTTGGCTGCCCGGGATCGCACCTCTTCGGGCAGCCGTACCGAGAGTTCCCCTTGCTGGAGCAATTGCTGGGGGATTGACTTATTGCTTGCATACTCCCCCAACAAAATTCAAGGACGGCAGAAATTTGACATTTGTCATTTGCCATTTGGCATTCTCCCGCCCCTCCCCTATCCTCCCCCCACTCTTTTCCCCGCTTTCCCATGCCCGCAGCCGAACCCTCCATCGAGCGCCTCAAGCAGTCGCGCGTCCAGGCCGTCGTCACCTTCACGCCGGAGGAGGCCGCGGCCGCCGAGGAGCAGGCACTGCGGCAATTGGGAAGCGAAGTGCATATCAAGGGCTTCCGCCCCGGCAAGGCGCCTGCACAGATGATCCGGGAGAAGGTGGGCGCGGAGGATCTCTTCGAAGCGACGGTGCGCGTCCTGCTGCGTGACACCCTCCCTGCGCTCCTCACGCAGCACACCCTCGCCCCCGTGATCCCGCCCAAGGTGGAGGCCGTCACCCGCGATCCCCTCACGCTGCGGATCACCTTCGTGGAGAAACCGGAGGCGACGGTGAAGAAGATCGATGCGCTCGCTCCTGCCAAGAAAGAGATCCCCGTGGATCCCAAGGACGTCGAGCGGACGGCGGAGGGGCTGCGCCGCCAGCACCGGCGGACGGAGCCGGTGGACCGCGCCGCGCAGGAGGGCGACGAGGTCACTATTGATTTCCACGCGCACGACGAGGCCGGCAATGGTATCCAGGGCTTGAGCGGCTCGGATGAAGCCGTGGAGATCGGGTCGAAGACGTTCCTGCCGGGATTTGAGGATGCGCTGATCGGGACGAAGAACGGCGAGGAGAAGGAGTTCACGCTCACGCTGCCGGACAAGTTCCCGCTGGAAGCGCTGCGGGGCAAGAAGGCGGTCTTCCACGCGACGGTGAAGAACGTGGCGGCCGTGGCGCTGCCGGAGCTGACCGACGCGCTGGTGCAGAAGCTCTACGGGGTGCAGACGGTGGCGGAGCTGCGGACGCGCATTGAGGAGTCGATCCGCGGACAGGAGGAGCAGATGCAGCGCATGGAGCGCGAGAAGCAGCTGCTGGAAAACCTGCGCGCGCAGACGCAGGTCGATCTGGCGGACGAACTGATCGAGGCGGAGCTCGGTGACCTCATCCGTGAGTGGTCCGACCGGCTGGAGCAGCAGGGCACCACCATCGCCGCTGTCCTGGGCAAGCAGGGCAAGAAGCCCGAGGATGCGGAGAAGGAACTGCGCGAGCAGGCCGTGGGACGCTGGAAGCTGCGCCTGGGATTGCAGAAGGTGATCGAGGAGAAGCAGATCGCGGTCACGGCGGAGGAGCTGGAGCACGCGTTCCAGGCATTCCTGCAGCAGATGCCCGAGGAGCGACGCGCGGACGCCACCGCCGAATGGCAGGCACGCGGCACCCTCTACGCCGAGATCCGCTGGCGGACGCTGGTGGAGAAGACGATCGACATGCTGCTGGCGTAAGGAATCTCCGTCTTCTTTTTTTAACCGCAGGTCGAAAACCTGCTGCCGGGGTCTGGGACAAGTGAAATGTGTCGTCTGACATTCGTCCTTCGTCACTATCCATTGTCCATTATCAATTATCCATTCGTCCCTCGTCCCACACCACTCCGATCCTCCGCTCCGGATTCACGTTCGCCAGCAACTTGCATGCCCCCCGGTGGACGCGGATCGATCCGTCCCGTCCGATGACGCCGGCGAGCGCCCCCCGCGCCCCCTCATCCGGCCGGCAGCACCGGGCGTAGCGCACCGGCATGGGGATGCCGTCCTCCATGCGCACCCGCAGAGCTTCCGCCGGGACGGACTGCGGCACGACGCGCTCCTCGCGCTCCGGAGCGAACAGCGCGGCCACCCCCTCCACGCGCCGCAGGAGAGCGGGGGCTTGCTGCGATCCTTTTCCGACCGCAACCAGCAGATCCTCGCGTTCGGCGATGGTCTGCCGATCTCCGTCCACGATCCGCAGCAGCGTGAGATTGGGATCGAGTTCCGCCAGTCCGCGCTCCCTGAGCTCGCGGTTCACCGTCTGCCGCCCCGCTTCCAGGAATGCCGGCCGCTCATGCTCCGCCAAAAAGTGCTTGAGCCGCGTGCGGGCAGAGGCGGTCTTGAGGAGGCTGAGCCAGTGGGGCGAAGGCTTCGGTTCGCTGTACCGCAGGATTTCCACGATGTCCCCGTTCTCCAGCTCGT
>CAYZGJ010000015.1:0-6390 GCA_964478005.1 uncultured Candidatus Peribacteria bacterium | reverse complement strand
GATGGAACCGTTCACGCGGGCGCCCTTGAAGGACAATCCCAGCATGGTGTGCACGTGAAAGGCGAAGTCCAGCGGCGTCGCGCCCTCCGGCAGTTCGATGATGTCCCCCGCGGGCGTGAGGGCAAAGATGTGATCGGTCAGCGGACGCTCCTGCCCCTCCACGGGCTGCTGCTCCAGCAGCGCGCGCTGCAGCCGCTCGCGTCGCACGGCGTGGGACGCACTGCCCCCCTCCTTGTAGCTCCAGTGGGCGGCAATGCCCAGTTTGGCCTCCCGGTGCATGTCCCGGGTCCGGATTTGCACCTCCACGATGACTCCCTCGGGCACCATGGGCAGGCGCGCGAGCGTGGTGTGCAGGCTCCGGTACCCGTTGGGCTTGGGGAAGGCAATGAAGTCCTTGAAGCGGTTGGCCACGGGATGCCCCATGCGGTGCAGCAGGCCCAGCGCCTGGTAGCACGCCGCCTCGCTATCCACGATGACCCGCAGCGCGAAGAGGTCGTACAGATTGCCCACGTGGGTGAGGCTCTTGCTCCGCATCTTGCGGAAGACGCTGTAGGGCTGCTTCTCGCGTGCCTCCACCTGCGCCGTCATGCCGTGCTCCCGCAGCGCCCGCTCCAGATCGGCGGCCGCCTCCGGCAAAAAGGTGCCGTGGCGCAGCTTGATTTCCTGGAGCTGCTCCGCGATGCGCAGCGCATCCGTGGAGTAGACGACGGGGAACGCCCGCGATTCCAGTTCGTGCTTCAGGGAGTAGATGCCCAATCGCGCGGCGACGGGGGCGAAGATCTGCAGCGCATCCCGGCTGACGTACTTCCGCTGCTCCGGCGACATCCGGGACAACCGCGAGAGCAGATAGTTCCCGGCCGAAAGAATGAGCAGCACGACGCGGATATCGTCCGAGACGCGCAGGAACATCAGGCGCAGGTTCTGGAGCGACATCCGCCGGTTCTGCATCGTCACATGGGAGAGCAGGTGCACGCCGCTCACGATGGAACGGACCGGGGCGGACGTCGCGTGCTCCACCTGCGCAGGCGTCCAGCGCCGGTCATCCAGGGCATGGTGCAGGAGGCATGCGACGATGCCGTCCTCATCGGGCTGGAAGCGTAAAAACTCCTCCAGCACCCCCACGCAGTGATCGAGCACCGGCTCTCCCGACCAGTGCATCCGGCCGCCGTAGACCACCTCCGCCAGCTGCCACGCCGACCGCAGACGGGCGAGATCCGTGGAGGGATCCGCTGCAGCACGCAACTGGCAGATCTGCTCGAAACGCTCCCGGACAGTGGTCGCGGCCTCCGCGGTGATCATAGCGCCGCCACTCTACCACAGGTGCCGGGGCCCCACGCGAAATATTCATCTTTCCAGCAGCAGCGTCACCGGCCCGTCGTTGACGAGCGTTACCGTCATGTGCGCGCCGAAGCGGCCGGACGCCACGCCCGCAATCCCCTCCCGGCGGAGCGCATCCCGGAAGGAGGTATAGAGGGCCTCGGCCCGCGCGGGCTCTTCGGCGCCGGTGTAGTCGGGACGGTTGCCCCTGCGCACGTCGCCGCAGAGCGTGAACTGCGAGACAACCAGTGCTTCCCCGCCGACATCCAAGAGGCTGCGGTCATTGACGATGCCGTTCTCCCCGTCAAACAGACGCAATCGGGCGATCTTTCCGGCCAGCCACCGCGCCTGCTCCTCCGTATCATTCCGCTCGATGCCCAGCAGGAGCAGATACCCCCGGCCGATGGACCCGACAGTCTCGGTGTCGACGGTGACGGATGCCGATGCCACCCGCTGGAGGACCACGCGCATGCAATCAGCATAGCAGGGTTCTCTGCGGTACCAAATTCACAATCGGATCGGGAAAATAGACAAAAGAAAAGGAAACGAGGGGCGGGGGGTTGACTTTCCCCGGCGTCTGGGTAGGATGGGGGCCTGTCCGAAGACCGAGGGCGTTAGGCCGCAGGCCGAAGGTAAGTCCCTCCGAGGCATACAGCATCGCTCATCCGGCTCCGGCTTGGTGATTCGTGTCGTGTGCCTCGTTGGTCTCCCGGACGGGAACCAACGATTTTTTTGTTTGGCCGAGAGCGGTCCGCCACAGGCGGAGAGCCGATGGCCAAACAACCCTGAGCGATCCGCCGCAGGCGGAGCGAAGGGTTCTCCCCCCTGTCCCACCCCCCATCCTTCCATGGCTCTGACGAAAGACCAGAAAGTAGCGCAACTCGCCGATCTGCAGGACAAGATGCAGCGCTCGCAGTCCGTCATCTTCAGTCATTACATCGGTTTGACCGTGCAGGATGTCTCCGAGCTGCGCGCCAAGCTGAAAGAGAACAACGCCGAGATGCGCGTCGCCAAAAAGACCCTCATGCAGCTGGCTGCGAAGAACCTCGACCTTCCGGAACTGGCCGACGACCTGCTGGAAGGACCCGTCGCCTGTATCTTCAGCTATGCAGACCCGATGGCGGGCGCCCAGACGACCTTCGCCTACGCCAAGGGGCATCCTCAAGTGGAGCTCATCGGCGGCATTTTCGACGGCAAGATTCTGGATAAAGCCCAGGCCATCGCCTTCGCCAAGATGCCCAACCGCCAGCAGCTGCTCGGCATTTTCGCGGGCATGGTCCGCTCCCCGCTGCGCTCCTTCGCCTCCCTGTGCAACAGCCCGCTCACGAGCTTTGCCCGCGGACTCTCCGAAGTCGCCAAGCAGAAGGCCGCCGCCTGATCCGTCATTTCACATTTTGCATTTTTCATTTCCCATTCCCCACCCCCCATCATGGCAGACGAGACTGCAACCATCACCCTGAGCGCCTCCGAGAAGGCCGTCATCGACGCCCTCGAGAAGCTCAACGTCGTTGAACTCAACAACGTCGTGAAGTACATGGAAGAGACGTACGGCATTTCCGCAGCCGCCCCCGTGGCCGTGGCCGCCGCACCCGCCGCCGGAGGCGATGACGCAGGCGCCGGCGCCGCCGAAAAGTCCACCTACGACGTGGAACTGACGGATGCCGGCTCCCAGAAGATCGCGGTGATCAAGGTCGCCAAGGAGATCACGGGCCAGGGCCTCGGCGAGGTGAAGGCGCTCGTGGACGCCGCCCCGAAGGTGCTCAAGGAGGGCGTGCCCAAGGCCGACGCCGAGGAGATGAAGAAGAAGCTGGAAGAAGCGGGAGCAAAGGTAACACTGAAGTAAATCTCTCTGAGCTTCCTACCGAACGAGACGTCCATCCGGGCGTCTTTTTCGTAGATTCCGCTTCGGGTGCCCGTCATTTTGCATTTTGCATTTCGCATTTTCCATTATCAAATATCCATTCGTTTGTCCTTTCTCCCCTTCCCCCTCCCTCTGACATTGACATCCGACCGAAACAACGTACACTTCCCGCACAGCACAGATTCCTTCAACCGGTCAATACGGACACGACACGCACCCCGCTCGTCGGCCGCAGAAAAACTCGAAGAAGGAGCACTGGCCTGTTTATTTCCTTCTTTCTTTCTTCCTATGGCTGACGATCAGCAAATTGTCTGCCGCGACTGCGGTGCGACATTCGACTTCACTGCCGGTGAGCAGGAATTCTACGCGTCCAAGGGCCTCAGCGCCCCGCAGCGCTGCAAGGCCTGCCGCGCCGCCCGCAAGGACCAGCGCGCCGCGGACCGCGAGATGCACGACGCGACCTGCGCCCAGTGCGGCAACGCCTGCCAGGTGCCGTTCAAGCCGCGCCCCGTCGAGGAGGGCGGCCGTCCGGTCCTCTGCCGCGACTGCTTCATGGCCAGCCGCGCAGCGTAATCCCGATTTCTGTCGGA
This sequence comes from uncultured Candidatus Peribacteria bacterium, assembly GCA_964478005.1. Taxonomy (GTDB): domain Bacteria; phylum Patescibacteriota; class Gracilibacteria; order Peribacterales; family Peribacteraceae; genus JAKQEM01. The sequence goes on along the minus strand of CAYZGJ010000015.1, from coordinate 2,622 downwards.
ATGCAAAACGCGTCCTTCCGCCCAGGCGGAGGGCGCGTTTTTCGATGCGCGCATGCTGCTTTTATGGTATACTGCCATCGATGGAGCATCCGCACATCCGCACCACCTGGATCTGGGTCGCCGTCGTGGTGGGCGCCATCACGCTGGGGTACATCCTGACCATGCTCCTGCGGGGAGACGCCGCCATCGCCCAGCCCGTGCGCTGCCCCATGCAGGAAGAGACCTGTGCCAGGGGAGACTGCGCCAACCACGCCGCCTGCCAATACGGCGCGTGCAGCAGCGATTGTCCGGGGAATTGCGGGAAGAGAGAGTAAGGGGAATGGGGAAGGGAGAAGATGGAATGTAACATGTGTCTCCGGTACGCTCAGGACCGCATGTCGAAATTGGAAATTTGACATTTGAAATTTGTCATTCGCCCCCATGTCCTTCCTTCGATCCTCGCTCTTCTGGCTTCCCGCCCTCCTCACGCTCCTGGCGGGAGGCAGCTTCTTTGCATGGGAACTCGGCGCCCTGACGTGGCTCCCTTCCCCCGTCCGTCCGGACCCGACGCTCCGCGAACTGCTCTTCGCCGCCGCCCTCACGCTGCTACTCGCGCTCAACGCGGGCCTCGCCGCCTGGCACACCCGGCACGGCAGCTGCCCCATCGGCTCCAAGCGCGCGATCGGCGCCGGCGGCCTCCTGGGCGCGGTGGCCCTGCTGTGCCCGGTCTGCCTGGTCCTCCCGTTCTCCCTCTTCGGCCTGGGCGCAGTGCTCACGCTCCTGACCCCCTTCGTCCCGCTGCTGCAACTCATCACCCTCATCGTCCTCGCCGCCGCGTTGTGGCTGCTGTGGCCGCGGACTCCTCCTGCATGATGCGCTGATGCAATACCTCGAATACCCGCCGACGCAGGTGCGGCGTCTCTAGCAACCACTCGAGGCCCACACTTTCAAACGATTCTTTCAATTTCCTCGGTGGCACCTCGTGCGGTGCATGCTCGGCTATGCGCCGCAGCACACTCTGCCGGAGTTCCGGGCGCTCCAGCTCCAGCAACGCCCCCCCGATGACACCGGTACAAGCCGCAGAAATTGCCGACCGCAAATTCTCCACAGAAGTATCCGGCGAACAGATACCCTCTTCGATGCACCACTCCTGCAGCACTTCTGCCGCATACAACCAGCTATGCTTCCACTGACGCACATCCGTGCGCTCTCTTCCCTCTTGGACCAGTTGCACCGCAGCATCCAGAATATCCGGGCGGTTGACCAATCCTTCCATCATTTGTCCATGATACATCGCATACAATGCACGCTGCGATCCGCCCGTGTCCTTCTCTGATTTCTCGATTGCCATAGCCCATCATTCTGATCATTTCTTGTTTTATCGCAAGAATTTCCAAGAGATTTTGTGGTTTCTCAATCCACGTTTCCCATCAGATCGGTCTGCGCATCCAAATCCATCACCTCCTTCACGGTCACCACGATGGCATGACGGACGGTATAGCCGGGGCTTTGTGCGATGCAGCGATCGAACAGAGAGCCGGAAGAAAGAATTTCAACGGTACCCTGCAATCGAAGGTGCCCCCCCAATGACGCACACACGGGGATTCTCCTGCAGGTTTCGCATGGTCCGATGCATCTGGCAATCGGCAATCAGCAATCGATCCCCCGCCCATCCTACGGATAGGACAATATTGGCGTTGGGCACCCCGGCAAGCGAGCTGGTCGCGAGCGTAATTTCTTTGCCCTCTTGGAATGCGTCTTTCCATGCCATGCACACATGGTACAGTCGGCCCCGCATGCGCCGCTACCCCGAACTCGATCTCCTGCGAACCGCCGCCATCATCCTGATGGTGGTCTACCACTTCGCCTTCGACCTGCAATTCTTCTACGGCCTCCCGCTGGAAGTGCGCACCGGCGGCTGGCTGGTGCTGCAGCGAATCACAGCCAACCTCTTCCTCCTCCTCGTGGGCGTCAGCGGGGCCATCTCGCACGACAGGATGCGACGAAAGAATCTGGGGCTGCAAGCGCAGTGGCTGCACGTCGGCAAACGGGCGGGCATCATCCTGGGGGCCGGCATGCTCGTCACCGTCGCAACGTACATCGTCGATCCCTCCACCTACGTCCGCTTCGGCATCCTGCACCTGATCGCGCTCAGCGCCCTCCTGCTGCCGCTGCTGCGCCCCCTGCGCGAGGGAACGATCCTCCTCGGTCTGCTCGTCTCCTTCCCCTCGGACACCATCCGCTCCGCCCTCCCGCCCTCCGTCCTCCTGATCCCCCTGGGCGCCCCGCCGGTAGCGTTTCAGACCATCGACTACTTCCCTCTCCTGCCGTGGTTTGCCACCATCTTGATCGGCTTCGGCCTCGGCCATCTGCTCTACGTCCGATGGACCCGCTGGCGCGAAACGCTTCTTCCTCATCCGCACCCACGGCCCTTCGACCTTGCTCAGGGCAAGCGGGGCGCGGCTGTACTCTCAACTCTCTCCTGGCCCGGCCGCCACTCCCTGCTCATCTACCTGATCCACCAGCCGCTGATCCTGGCGGCGCTGTGGATGGCGATGTGAAATGGGAAATGCTAAATGCAAAATGCGAAATGCGAAATGGTGTTCTGAGAAGGTTCGTCGCGAACAGAACCAATCGTGTTGC
>CAYZGJ010000014.1:0-21194 GCA_964478005.1 uncultured Candidatus Peribacteria bacterium | reverse complement strand
ATCAAGCTGACGCCCGTGCGGATGCGGTATCACGATACCGAACTCAATCTCATCGATACGCCCGGGCACCCGGATTTCCGCTACGAGGTGAGCCGGAGCCTGGCTGCCTGCGAGGGGGCGATCCTGCTGGTGGATGCCTCCCAGGGCATCCAGGCCCAGACGATCGCCGTGCTCATGATGGCGCTGGAGCACGATCTGACGATCATTCCCGTCCTCAACAAGCTCGACCTGCCTGCGGCGGATCCGGAGCGGGTCAGCGAGGAGGTGGTGAAGCTGCTGGGCTGCAAGCCGGAGGAGATTCTGCGCATCTCCGCCAAGGAAGGCAGCGGCGTGCAGGAGGTGCTGCAGGCGGTGGTGGACCGCATTCCGCCGCCCCGGGTGCCGGTGATCGGGCAGGCGGGGACGCGCGCGCTGATCTTCGACGCCATCGTGGATCCCTACCGCGGCGTGGTGGCCTACGTGCGCGTGCTCAACGGGCGGCTGCAGGCGGGGATGCAGGGGCACTTCCTGGGGACGCAGACGGGGTTCGGCGTGCAGGAAGTGGGCTACTTCGCGCCCACCTACATGGCGGATGATGCGTTGGAGGAGGGGCAGATCGGCTATGTGGTGACGGGCCTCAAGGACGTCCGGCAGGTGCGCGTGGGCGACACGATCGCCTCGGCGCCCGATCTCCCTGCGCTGCCGGGCTACACGCAGGTCCAGCCGATGGTCTTCGCCGGGCTCTACCCCTCGGAGGCCGACCGGTACCCGGATCTCCGCGACGCGCTGGAGAAGCTCTCTCTCAACGATGCGGCGCTCACCGTGGAGCCGGAGCGCAACGCGGCGCTGGGCAACGGGTTTCGCTGCGGGTGCCTGGGACTGCTCCACCTCGACATCGTGCAGGAGCGGCTGGAGCGCGAGTACGACTGCGACCTGATCATCACGGCGGCCAGCGTCCTCTACGAGGTGCAGCTCTCGGTCCGGCAGCCGGCATCCGTGGTCCGCTCCAGCCTGCTCAAGCCCGACGAGCCCGATACCGCCCGCATCAGTAATCCCGCCGATTTTCCCGATCCGACGACGATCGCAGAAGTCCGGGAACCGTGGGTGGCGCTGGAGGTGGTGTGCCGGGGCGAGGACGTGGGAATGGTGATGGGATTGGTGCAGGAGCGGCGGGGCATCCACAAGGGGCTCTCGTACCTGGATGCGGACCGCTGCCTGCTGACCTTCGACGTGCCGCTGCAGGGCATCGTGCTCGACTTCTTCGACAAGCTGAAGTCCGGGACGGAGGGCTACGGCTCCATGAGCTACGAGCCGCTGGGCTACCGCGCGGGCGATCTGGTGAAGCTGCAGATCCTCCTCCTGGGGGAACCGGCGGATGCCCTCTCGACCATCGTGCACCGGTCCGAAGCGCACGCCGTGGGGATGGTCGTCTGCAAGAAGCTGAAGGACGTCCTGCCCAAGCAGCAGTTCCAGATTCCCATCCAGGCGGCCATCGGCGGCAAGATCGTGGCGCGCGAGACGGTGGCGGCGTACCGCAAGGATGTCACGGGGTACCTCTACGGGGGCGACGTGACGCGGAAAAATAAACTGCTGGAGAAGCAGAAGAAGGGGAAGAAGCGGATGAAGCAGATGGGCAAGGTGACGCTCAGCCAGGATGCGTTTCTCGCTGTTTTGAAGAGATAGGCGGGAAGAATGCGCAATGCATGCACTGATGGGAGTATCCTCAGCATGCCATGGTGCCTGTCTCCTTTCCCATTTTGCATTGCACTTCTCCGGTCTTCAGTCGGCGTTCATCGCTCTTCCCCTGGAGGGAGAGGCCAGGCGGCGGTTTGCTGCGTGGCAGCGCCGCTTGGAACCCTTTGATTCTTTTCTCTCCTTCCAGAACCCTGCGACCCCCCACCTGACGTTGCGGTTCTGGCGGGAGCTGTCGCCGATCGAGCATGTGCAGGTGCTGCGCGCGGCGGAAGCGATCGCAGCGCGGTCCGCCCCGTTCTTCCTGCGGATCAACGGCGCGGCTACCTTCGGACCCGCCGGGCGGGAGCGGGTGCTCTTCCTGACGGTCGCGTTCAGCCCGGAGCTTTCTGACCTGAAGAAGCGCTGCCCCTGGCCGAACCCGCCCGACCGGAAGCACTTTCATCCCCACATCACGCTGGCGCGCATCCGGCATCCGCAGCGTTTCGCCGTCCATCGGAAGAAGGTTTTCAAGGCGCTCCCGGACATCGATCTGCCGATGGCGGTCGACCGGCTGCGCTTGTACGCCGCACAGAACGGACGAAAGCAGACGCCGCTGCAGGATTTTCCGTTTATGGCCCCCACCCTCTACCCCTCCCCCGAGGTGGGAGGGGGGTAGTCTTTCTCTGAAAGCTGTCTTTCTTTCCACGCCTGCAGCGCGGGACGGAAGAGGGCCTGGAGCAGGCCGGCGGAGAGCGCCTGCAGCTGTTCGTGGGCGACGCTGCGCCCGTGGGCCGCGAGGAAGTCGCGCAGGACGAAAGTCGTGAGCTGCAGCACCGTGCCGTCGATAGTGTGGTCGTCCACGACCAGGGCGCGGATGATGGTTTCTTCATGCAGCGCCATCACCCGTTCCACGCGGACGATCCATCCCGCCAGCGCAGCGTTGGCTTCCGGGGAGAGGGCGGCGTTGGCCGGCAGCGTCAGGCCGGCATGGTTGTTTCCGGTATCGGATGCCATCCCGTGCTCGCGCAGGGCCTCCTCCACGGCGGAGCGGCAGGCATCATTGATGAGCGAGAGGAGGGCGAGGAGGAAGATGGACGGGCAGTCACGGGCCGCCAGCCGGGCGATCAGGACCGCGAAGTGCGCCTTCTGATCATCGGTGAGGAACTGCACGATCAGCTGGGCGATGCCGTCGTCCCGCTTGCGCGCTTTCTGCTCGTCGCGGCGGTCCTGTTGGGCGGCTGCCTGGGATTGGGCGAACTGTTCGCCGGCGCGCTCGCCGACCTGTTCGGACGGTGCGGGCCCTTCGCCGCCTTCATCGGGAATGTATCCTTCGGGTCCGGTTTGCTGCATGGCGGCATGGTACTGGACGGGAGAGAGCGCGCCAACGCCAAAAAACCTCTGCTTACGATAGAACGGTTGTTTCTCAGGCTGCAGGGGCTTCCGCGGGCTCCACGTGCACGAATGTGGCCCAGGAGCGCGATCCGCTGAAGGCCGTGCACTTCTTGCGGCTGAAGGCCACCTTGCCGTCCACCGACGCATGGATCGTCCAGTCCTTGCCGACATGGGTGTTGGATCCTGGCCGGCATTTGTACCCCTTTTGGCGAATCAGCACTTCTCCGGCATTCACCGTCTGCCCACTGAAGCGTTTGACGCCCCGGCGCTTCGCTCTGCTATCCCGGCCGTTATTGGTAGTGCCTCCTGCTTTCTTATGTGCCATAGCCCGGGGATTGTATACAAAAATCTTTCGCTTGCAAGGAAAAGTCCGGTCCTGCACAATGGTTGCCACGGAATCGACGCGGGGTGGAGCAGCCTGGTAGCTCGCGAGGCTCATAACCTCGAGGTCGCTGGTTCGAATCCAGCCCCCGCAACCATGAACCAGTCAGCCGCAGACGCCGCTCTTGCGGCGTTTTTGCTGAGGCAAAAGGTGCGGCTTCCGGTTCGTGGCAACGCCACAGGATCTATCGGCTGACTGGAGAGTGTCCCGTACCGGAGCGAAGCGACTGGTTCGGGGCCATACGTAATACATCACTTCGTCATTCGTCATTAAGACAGTAGAAATTGGATATTTCCCCTACAACGCCTCTTTGATCTTCGGGATCCGTTCCCGGTGGAAGAGGTAGAGTTTCCAGTGCTCCAGAACGGGCATCTGGCGGAGGAGTTCGTCGTAGGCGGCCTCGCGGCGGGCCTGCTCCTCCGGATCGTCCAGGGGGCTGCCGGGGAGGCGCGGCGGCGGCTCGGTGATGATCAGGAGCTGTTCGCCGGGGTTCACCTTCCCCAAGTTCTGTTTGGCAAAGCGATCTTTGTAGAGGTCGGACCGCACTTCGTCCAGGTCGCGGTAGAGGGTGTCGATCTCTGCGGCAATCAGGTCGTTGCCCCGCTGCAGGTCCAGCAGCGTCTCCTCGAAGAGGATATTGCGGTAAAAGGACACCGCCAGGCCGAAGGCCATGAATCCCACGACCGTCAGGCCCACGACGAGCGTGAGCTGCTTGCTGATGGGTTCGATGCTCTTGTGGGCGGGCATAGGGAGGGGAGCACAGCATAGCGGGGGCGGGGGCGGGATGGTAGGATGGGGTGGGTTGTATGAAAATCTTCTGCTCCGGCATCGGCGGTATCGGACTGAGCGCCTACGCGTCCCTCCAGGCGGCGAGAGGACACGACGTCCATGGTTCGGATCGCAGTGATTCCGCGCTGCTCCAGGATTTGCGTTCCCAGGGAATCACGATTCACCTGCAGCAGGACGGATCGGGCATTCCCGAGGGTTGCGATCTGCTGGTCTACTCCGAGGCGATCCCGAAGGACGCCCCCGAACGCCGTTTGGCTGCCGAACGCGGCATTCCCATGCAGTCGTACTTCCAGGCGTTGGGAGAGCTCTCGCGTGACCACTTCGTGATCGGCGTCTGCGGCACGCACGGCAAGTCCTCCACGACGGCCATGGCTGCGCGCATGCTCATGGAAATCGGGCGCGATCCATCCGTGGTGGTGGGGACGAAGATGCGCGAGCTGGGCGGCCGCAACTGGCGGCGGGGCGCGAGCGATCTCTTCGTGCTGGAAGCCTGCGAGTACCGGCGGTCGTTCCACTTCCTCTCGCCGGACATCGTGCTGATGCTCAACGTCGACGGGGATCACTTCGATGCGTACCCCACCGTGGAGGAGTACCGCGAGGCGTACGTGACGTTTCTACAGAAATTGCCGGAGGACGGCCTCGTCATCACGCATGGCGGGGACCCCGATGCGCTGGCGGTGGCGGCGGCGTCCGGGCGGACGATCGTGGATGCCGATGCGTATCCGCTCACGGAGATGACGGCTCCCGGCCTGCACATGCGGCAGAACGCGCAGCTGGTCCTGGCGCTGGCGGAGAAACTTGGCATTCCACAGCAGGAAGCCATGCAAGCATTGTCCGGCTTTGCGGGAACCTGGCGGCGGATGGAGGAGCGGGGAATGACGCCGCACGGCGTGCTGGTCATCGATGACTACGCGCACCACCCGCTGGAGATCCGCGCGACGCTCGCGGCGATGAAGGAAGCGCATCCGGGCCGCCGGATCGTCGTCGTCTTCCAGCCCCACACGCATGACCGGACGCTGCGGCTCTATGATGATTTCATCCGGGCATTCATCGATGCCGACATCGTGATCATTCCCAACGTCTACGATGCGCGCCGGGACATCGAAACCGCCGAGGTCGACGTGAAGCAATTGGTCGCGGACATCGGGCGGGGGAGCGGCGTGGATGCGCGGTTCGGAGACGGGCTCGACAGCACGAAGCGCATGCTGGATTCCCTGCTCCAATCCAACGATGTGCTGATCACCATGGGGGCGGGAGACGTGACGAAGCTGGCGGGCACGATGCTCGATAATGTCAAAGGTCAAATTTCAAATGTCAAATGACAGTGGAACAAGCTCATCCGCAGGCAAGGATGTATGATTTACAGGAACGGTCGTCATCTTTCGGTGATCGTACCATTGCATTCTTAAAGATTCTTCCTGACAACACGATTACCCGACCATTGATCAGTCAGCTTGTGCGATCCAGTACCAGCATCGGAGCGAATTACATGGAAGCAGATGGAGCAGAGTCCAAGAAAGATTTTAGGCATAAGATTGGCATTTGTAGGAAAGAGGCAAAAGAATCCATGCATTGGCTGCGCATGATCATGGGAGCCTGTCCTTCGTATCAAGAAGAGTGTCGTATCCTCTGGCAGGAAGCTCATGAACTTTCTCTCATCTTCTCATCCATATTCCGAAAAAGTGCCCCCTCCTAAGTATTTGACATTTGTCCTTTGCCCTTTGACATTCGCCCTTCCCGTCATGCGTCTCCGCGATCTCTCTCACTCTTTTGCTCAGCATCGCCTGCTTGGCGGCGCGTTCGTGCTGGCGCTCACGCAGTTTGCGGCATCGGTGATGGGGCTGGTCCGGGATTTCTCGCTCAATCGCACGTTTCCCGGTCTGCAGACGGTCGACGTGTACATCGCGTCCTTCCGCCCCAGCGATCTGCTCTTTCAGATCACGATCATGGCGGGGCTCTCCACGGTGCTGGTGCCGCTGCTGGCCCGGTACAAGGCGCACGACCGCCACGAGGATACGTCGCAGCTGCTCAGCAGCGTCATCGGCATGGGGTCGCTGGCGTTCGGTGCGCTGGCGCTGCTGCTGGCAGTCTGGTTCCCGTGGATCGCGCCGCGCCTGACGGGATTCACGGGTGCGTCGCTCGATCTCTACATCCTCTTCGGACGGCTCGCGCTGCTGAGCAATTTCCTCTTCGTGTGCGGCAATGCGCTGGGGCAGTACCTCATCACCGTGCAGCGCTACTGGGTCTACGGCCTCACGCCCGTGCTCTACACCCTGGGCACCGTGCTGGGGACGCTCTTCCTCACGCCCGTCTACGGCCCGATCGCGCCGATGATCGGCACGGTGAGCGGGGCGGTGGTGTACGTGCTGATCCGCCTGTGGGGCGCGTTCGCCCAGGGATTTCGCCCCCGGGCGCAGCTGTGGCATCCCGATCTCAAGCGCATGGGCTGGCTGATGCTGCCGCGCATGGCGGCGCTGGGAGCGTTGCAGCTGGAGCTCCTCGTGTTCGATTCCCTCGCGTCCGGGCTGGACGCCGGCGCCATCACCATCAACGCCAACGCGCGGAATTTTCAGTCCGTCGTGGTGGGTGTCGTCGGCATCGCGCTGGCGCAGTCGGCGTTTCCGCTGCTGAGCGCCGCGGCGGCGCGGGGGGAATGGGACCGGTTCCGCATCTATCTGAAGAAGGGGATCGGGATGATTCTGCTTCTTACGATTCTGGGCGGCATCGTGCTGGTGGCGGCCGGACCCATCGCGGCGCGCCTCGTCCATTTGCAGCAGGTGCTTCGCGTCTTCTGGACCGCGCTCGCGTGCTACGCCATCAGCATCCCGTTCGAGAGCGTCAACCATCTCCTGCTCCGCTCGTACTACGCGCTGCACCGCACCGCGACGCCGGCGGTCTTCAGCGTGCTCAACGGCACCATGGCCATTCTCGTTTCCTGGTACTTCCTGCCGAGTTTGGGCGTCTATAGCCTGGCGGTTGGCTTTGCCGGGGGGCAGATCGTGCAGCTTGTGGGGTTGGGGGTGATGCTGCCACGGGTAATGGATAATGGATAATGGATAATTGATAATGAGAAATGAGAGTTGGGAGTCTCATAAAATATCATGGGATCATGCAGGACCATCATCAGATGCATGCCGAACATTTTCTTGTGTTTGTGAAAGAAAATCTGCAAATATTTCTTGGTTCCATATCCTGTTATGCCATCCTTCTGGACAAACTTTGACATCTTCAAATATCGCTCCATTGTTTCTGAGAAAATCTGCAACCGGCTGCTTTAGTAACTCAATGATGGGTGCGGGAACGGCTCCCATATCAATTGATCTTGAACCAATATTGAGTGTCGTAATATCGTTATCACGCGTAGTCCACAACATTCCTCCTCCTGCGGTCTGCATTCCCCACGATATTTGTTCGTTGTTTTCATAGTGTCGTTCCAGAGCAGAATGTCCAACACGCCTTTCCCCAATCCAATATGCCGGTCCGATAAGTATTGTAAATAGTATTCTCCTTTCTCTGCTTTGAATGAGCACTAAAAAACAGTGACTTGCATTGCGATTCACTTCTTTGCTGCTTCCTTCGTATGGTAATAAGTCCACATCTATTTGAGGATCTTCACTGGTTGGTTCGATAAGATTGACTTCATGGGTGATGGCAGACATAGGAGAGATACCATATATCTTAGAATGATTGGGTTCAACTGAAATGTGGGTACCACCTACCCCCGCTCACTCACAAACTCCGCCCCGCCTTCCTCATCCGCCTCCTCCGCAATGACCCGCTCCACGCGGGCGGCGGGGGGGCCGTGGTGGCACCATTCTTCCAGGGTGTCCAGGGCGGCGCGGGGACCTTCGGCGAAGATCGCCACGGAGCCGTCGGGTTCGTTGCGGACCCAGCCGGTCAGCCCCAGCGCTTCGGCCTGCAGCCGCGTGGAGGCACGAAAGAAGACGCCCTGGACACGGCCGGTGACGGTGATGCGGCGGGCAGGCATGGGAAACAGTGATCAGCATAGGCCACGAGATGCCCTTCGGGAAAGCGCGGGAGCGTACGCGGTATGATAGTTTGTAACGTGGAAACTTTCTGCGTTCGCACAGCGCACCCTCCGCAGTCCCGCCACGGTCAGGCAGGATCAACAATCAGACAATACGGCAGATCCCCTGAAAATATCCACTTGTATGTGCGATCGGGGTGGAGACAATGGCGGCAATCTTCCCATTGATTTTGTATGGCGAACGCTATGATTGTGTCCACAGATTTCGATAGTCTTATTACGAGCGATAGCTTTGAGCTACAAGAGGATGCAGCAAATACGAATGGCAAAAGGGCGCACTATTGGCAAAGATTTGCGAGAATATGCGCAAGATTTGGAATCGATCCGAGTGAGTGTAATTTATATGAAAAGGATTTTGATTCTATATCGTATGAAATAGAAGAAGGTGACGATTATACTTTTCTAATGACCATGCTCCATCGGGCAGGGGAAATTGAGGTAGCCTTGGATATGGCTACGGTTCGAAGGCTTCTATTGCAGCTATTGATTGCTTCGGAACAAATCGTAGTTTCACCTGCATGTTACTCATCTACACCCGCTTCACTTCAATACGATCCGATTATTTGAAGAAATTTCTTCTTCGGTGACTACCCCCTGATAAATAGTGCGTCACCCTTAGTCGTCATCCTGAGCTTGCAGAAGGACGAATGGGTGATGTGCGTCATGGATTCGGCAAGCTCACCATGACGTACTATGCGTGACGGTATAGTCACTTCTTTTTCACCTGCGTGAAGTCCAGTTCGACGGGCGTTTCGCGGTCGAAGATGAGGACCAGCACCGTCACTTTGCCCTTGTCCACATCCACTGCATCGATGGTGCCCTCGTAGTTCTTGAAGGGGCCGTCGGCAATGACCACGAGGTCGCCCACCTGGAAGTCGCTCTTGAACTTGGCCTCCTGCTCGCCCACGCGCCGCTGGATGACGCCGAATTCCTCCGGCGTGACGGGGACGGGGATGTTGCCGGACCCCACGAAGCCGGTGACATTCGGCGTGTTGCGCACCAGGTACCAGGATTCGTCCGTCACGATCATGTCCACCAGCACATAGCCGGGGAAGAGCTTGCGTTCCTCTTCCGTCGGTTCGTTCTTCTTGAAGACGAGCTGCTTCTCCTTGGGGACCTGGACGTCGAAGATGCGGTCGCCCATCCCGAAGGATTCGATGCGCTGCAGCAGCGCCTGGCGGACGGCGTCTTCGTACCCTGCGTACGTGTGCACCACGTACCAATTACGTCCGGCATTGGGGTCCTGTTTGGCCATGAGGGCGGGGGGAGGGGATTACGCGAGGGAGAGGAGCAGCTGGATCAGCTCGGCCAGCCCGAAGTCCGCGATGCCGAAGAAGAGGGCGGAGAGCCCCGTGAAGGCCAGGACGACCCCGGAGAAGCGGATGGCCTGCTGGCGCGTGGGCCAGCGGACGTGGCGGAGCTCCTCGACGGCGCCGTTGACGTAGCGGGTGAGACCGGGGATCATAGCGTTCCTGTGGGAAAAAGCCCCCGAGGGGGTTTACGAGGGTATTCTACCGGATCCGGGAAGGGATGCAAGGCATTGTGCGGGGCCGGGGAGGGGGGTCAGAGGTTGTAATCCGGCGGTTCCAGTGCGTGAATCTTCGTGATCGGGAGCGCCACGAACCAGACGCGCCCCTTGATGGCGTCCTCCTCGACGTACGGGGCGGGATCGCCGTCTGCCAGCGTGAAGCTGCGGCTGTCCAAGCTGCCCTGGCGATTGTCGCCCATCAGGAAGTAGCGGTCCGCGGGGACGGTGTACCGGATCTCGTCGCCATTGCCGCTGCCGGGCGGATGGCGGAAGGTCTTGCCGCTATTGCGTTCGTCGAGGTAGATCTCCTCCAGCTTCGTCTCGCGGTCGCTGCCCGCCTTCCGGAGGTACACCGATCCGTCCCGCAGGATCACCTCGTCCCCGGGCAGTCCGATGACGCGCTTCACGTAGTACTTCTGCTGCTCGTTGGGCGGGCGGAAGACGACGATGTCGCCGCGGCGGGGTTCGCCGATGCGATAGGCGAGCTTGTTGATGACGATGTACTGGTTGTCCTCCAGCGTGCTGCTCATGGAACTGCCTTCCACCTGGAAAGGGGAGACGAGGAAGGTGCGGATGCCGGTGACGATCGCGACGATGACGACGATGTTGAAGACGATGTCCAGAATGTGGAACCATGCGCCGTGCCGTCGTTCTGCCTGTATCATGCGCACATTCTACATGGCCCGGCAGGGGAGTGTACAGCCACTTGCGCGGCATTTCGCTTCGGTCCGTCGACCGCTACACTGCAGGCATGCTCCACGGGATTCTGCTGTCCAAGCATCTGGAGGAGGAGGAGACGCTGCTGCGGGCGGTGCACAAGCACTGGCTGCTGGGAGTGCGGGTCCTCTTCTGGCCCACGGTCTTCCTGGCGCTGGGCGGTGCCCTCGTCTGGTTGTACCCGGTGCAGGGCGTGGCGTGGGCCGCCGGGGCATGGTCGCTGGTCTGCGCCGTCTGGTGGCTGCGGTCGTTTTTCGACTACTACCTGGATGCGTGGATCATCACCGACCAGGGCATCATCGATATCGCCTGGCACGGATGGTTCCATCGGGAATCCACGCGCGTGCTCTACAGCGATCTGCAGGGAGTCAGTTACGAGATCAAGGGCGTGTGGGGGACGCTGCTGCGGTACGGTTCCATCAGTGTGGAGAAGATTTCGACGGGCAGCAGCATGTGCCTGGAATCCGTCCCCCGGCCCAAGCGGGTGGAATTGCTCATTCTGCAGTCCATGGAAGCGTACCTGCACAAGAAGAATCTCAAGGATGCGCGACAGGTGCAGGAGCTGCTGGCGGCGCTGGTGGCGGAGCGGGTCCAGCTGCAGGAGGTTTCCGCTGAGGACGCATGAGTGACAGCACGCTGGTTGCCGGCGCCGTCGTGCTGGTGGCGACCGCCGCGGCGCTCCTGGTCGTCGTCCGGCGGGGCGTGCGCAGGCGGCGACTTTCTGCGGCGGATGCCGCATCCCTCCGTGCGGAATTTGCGCTGCTCGACAGTATTCCCGATGATGCGCGCCGCGTGCTGGAGGCGGAGAAGATCCTCGATCACGCGTTCGCATCGTTGGGCTACCGCGGCACGTTCGCCGACAAGCTGCGGCAGGCGGGACCGCGCCTCGGGGGGGTGCAGGCGGTGTGGGATGCCCACAAGCTGCGCAACCGCATCGCGCACGAGCGGTCGGTGACCGTGGATCGCGCGCAGGCGCGCAGGGCCCTGGCGGCGTTCGAACGGGCATTGCGGGATGTGTCATTGTAAAATGGCGGGTACAATCATGCGCATGAAGCCATCCCTCCTGGTCATCGGCCTCGGCAATCCCGGCCGTGCGTACGAAGGCACGCGGCACAATGCGGGATTCGATGCGGTCGACATACTGGGGGAGGCATTCGGAACCGGGGAGTGGGTCGAGAAAGCGAAGTTCCAGTCGCTGGCGCGGGAGGCGCGGGTGGGGGTGGCGCCGGTTCTCCTGATGAAGCCTCTGACGTACATGAATCTCTCCGGCACCGCCATTCGCAAGGCGGTCGATTACTTCCGGCTCGATCCGGCCGTGCAGATCCTCGTCTGCTGCGATGACATCGACATTCCCCTGGGCACCCTGCGCCTGCGGGATGCGGGCGGGCCCGGCACGCATAACGGACTGAAGTCGATCGTGGAGCAGTTCGGCGAGGCCTTCCCGCGTCTGCGCATCGGGATCGGTCCCCGGCCGGCGGAGGGGGATCTGGCCGCGTGGGTGCTCAGCCGGATGCCTCCGGAGGAGCGCGCTCGTCTGGAGGAGACGCTGGCCGCGCTGCCGGACACGGTGCGGTCGTTCGTGTTGGACCGCGCCGCATCGTAAAGACGCCCGGGGGGGGCGTCTGTACGTCATCCGTTGATGCGAGAGTGTTGCGGTGATCCGATCAAATGCCGAACAGGATCTTGCGGCCGAAGAACGCACCCGTTCCCGTGCCGAGGACGCCCAGGAGGGTCACCCAGGCCGACAGAGCCAGGGCGGAAGCTTCGTTGGTTGCGGGGGAGCGGTGGATCGGGCGCAGCCGGACCGTGGTGCTGCCGCCCAGGTTTCCCCGCACGCCCGTCTGGGGCAGGTTGCCGATGACGGCGACGGTGGTGCTGCGGCGCTGCTCCAGGCTGCCGACCTTGACGATGACTTCATTGGTCAGCAGCTGGCCGGGATACGCGTAGGCATCCACGCTGACCCGGTAGCGCGCTTCCCAGGTGGAGCTCGTGTTGAGCGTGCCGATCTTCCACGTGAGAACCCCGCCCGCCGTGCTCTCCGCGTTGCCGGAGCTCAGGACGTGCACGCCCGCGGGCAGCCGGTCGGTGACGGTGAGATTGCTGAGACGGCTGGTGCCCGTGTTGGTGACGCGCACGACGTAATCGATGAACCCTCCCGGGAAGACTTCGCCGGTGCTGGCTTCCTTGACGACGGTGAAGGCAGAACCGGTCTTCTGGTCATCATCATCTTTCTCTCCCACCACGCGCGTTGAATCCGTCGCCTCCAGGTCGAACACACGCGCCGTATTGCGAATGGTGCCGCTGGCGTCCTCGTCCACCTCCACATCAAGCGTATAGGTGCGCGACTCGCCCGGAGCGAAGGTTTGATTGGACCAGGTGACGATCCGCCCGCTGCGCTGTGCGTTGTGCGAGGCGTCCAGGAAGTGCAGGTCGGTGTCCAGCGTGTCGGTGATCGTCACGTTGGAGACGGTGGTCGATCCGTTGTTGCGGACCGTGATGCGGTAGCGGAGCTCCTCGCCGGGTTCGACTTCCGACTCGTTGTCCGTCTTCGTGATGCTGAAGTTGGTGGCGCCGGAGGGATGCTGCCTGTTTTTGAAGACCATGCCGACGCACTGGCCCGCCGTCACCTGCACCGTGCCGTTGGGGGGGCTGACCGATTGCAGCGTCCAGCCTGCCGGCACCGTCTCCACCACCGTCCGCGCGCCGACGGGGACATTCTCGATGCGGGCATGCCCGCTGGCATTGTTCGTCACCGTGCGGACGTCGTTGGATCCCAGCGTCAGCGTGAAGGTGAAGGGCGGGACCGTGGTGATGGGATTGCCGTACTGGTCGAACGTTTCCTTCAGGATATCGATGCAGCCCACCGTCGTCGCGCTGCTCGCGCTGCTCATGCTTCCGGCGCTCGTCGTCTCGCAGAGAATGTGCGTGGTAACCGACCCGCTCACGTTATTCGCCGCATTGCTGTCGGGTGTGGGCGAATCGATCCGCGCCGTGTTGGCGATGGTGGAGGGGCACAAAAGGGAAGCGAGGGTTTGGAACGTGACCGTGAAGATGCGCTCCTGCTGGTTCTCCATGTCTCCCAACGTGCAGACCACATTGGTGGCGCTGGCGCTGCACTGCGCGCCGCTGCTGCCCACGAAGGAAAGCCCCTGCGGAATCGTCTCATTCACGGTGGCGTTGAGCGCTTTCTGCGGACCGTGGTTGCGCGCCGTGAAGGTGTAGGTGATCGTGGAACCGCGCACCGCCTGGGCAGGGCCGGCTTTGGTCAGGGAGAGATCCGCGAATGGAGTGACGGGCACGGACGAGACCGCGCTGCTCACCGAACTCACGACGGAGGAGGACGTGCTGCTGGCCGAACTCACGACAGAAGACATGATGCTGCTGGATGAGGAGACCGGACAGACGACCTGCGTCAGGACGCTCTCGCTGATGTTATTGGACGCGTTCTGTTCCGGCGTTATGGTCGTGATGAGCGCGGTATTGGAGTACGATGCGCCGCAGATGGCCGTGTGGGGGACCTGGAAGGTGATGGTGAAGGGTACCTGCGCGCCGGGGGCCATGGTGCCCAATGTGCAGAGCACGCTGGTGGCGGTGTTCGGCGAGCACGAGGCGCCGCTGCTGCCGACGAAGACGAAATCCGACGGCATCGGCTCATTCACCAGCACCTGGTGCGCCGTGGCGGATTCCTGGTTCGTATTCCGGGCGACGAAGGAGTAGGTGACGATTCCCCCGCGCTCCACCGTGTTCGGGCCGGACTTGCTGAGCGTCAGATCGGGCTTGCCGGCGGGGACGCTGGAGACGCTGCTGCTGACCACGCTCGACGCGGCGCTGCTGGAAGTGGAGGAGACGATGCGCCTGTTCTTGAAAGTGACCGTGGCGCAGCCGTTCGCCGGCACCTGCACCGTGCCGCCGGGCGGCGTCACGATCCACAGCGCCCAGTCGTTCCCGGGCAGCGTCTCCGTCACCACGTGGGTGCCGGGAGCGACGTTGTCGAAGCGCGCGAAGCCGGCGGCGTTATTCTGGACCGAGCGGACGCCGTCGAGGGTGAAGGTGAAGGCCTGCGTGTCGGCAATGGGGAAGCCGTTGGCGTCGAATGTTTCCTTGATGACGTCGATGCAGCCCGTGATCGGTGCGCTGCTCACGCTGCTGCTGATGCTACTGGGCGGCACGCTGGAGATACTGGAAGGCATGCTCGAACTGGACGGTGCGCTGCTCGACACGCTGCTGGAGGCGACGGGCTTCTGACGGTTGACGAAGGAGAGTTGCGTGCAGTGGCTGCCTCCCTGGACGGTGATCGGCTGCGGGGGAGACGCGATCAGATCCCACCCCGGCGGCACGTCTTCGGTCACCTGATGCTGTCCGGCGGGCACGTTGTCGAAGCGGGCGACGCCCTGGGAGTTGTTGACCGCCGTGCGCGTTCCGTCCAGACGGAAAGTAAACTGCGTGACGGGCGTGAGGGGCTGCCCCTGCGCGTTCTGCGTGACCTTGAGAATTTCAATGCAGCCTTCCGTCGGAGCCGGGCAGGTGACCAGGCTTCCTGCCCACTGTGACTGATCGTTGCCTGCCTGCGTATCGACGGACTTGGTGGTGGTGAAGACGCGGGCGCGGTTGTCGACCTGTGCGTTGCACGGGGTGAGCGCCGCCGAGGTCTGGAAGGAGAGGGTCAAAGTGGCGGACTTGCCCGCCGCCAGGCGGAACCCTTCACATTCGATGATGCGGGTCGTTCCCTGCAGCGTGCTCTGGCAGGTGCGCGTTCCCTGATTGTCCGGAAGCGTCACCAGAATCGGATTGGTCGTCAGCGGCAGCAGCGGGACGATGGTCTCGTAGATGCGGAAGCCGTCCGCCGCGTGGGGCCCGTTGTTCTGCACGCGCAGGTTGAAGCTGACGGGCTCGCCCTGCAGCACGTTTCCTGCAGCCGGATATTTGAACATTTCCAGATCGGTGAACGTAGTCTCGTCATTGTCCTCCGGGCTGTCGCATCCGGGATCCTGGGGATAATCGACGTAGCCGTCGCCGTCGTTGTCGATGCCGTCGGAGCACTGCTTGGGGGCGGCGGGACACGTCACCTGCGTCACGATCACCTGGCTCGTGTTGTTCGACGGATTAGGATCCAGAATGGAGGAACTCACTGTGGCGACGTTCTGCAGCGTGGCCGGGACGCACTGCGCCATGGCCGGTACGGTGAAGACGATGTCGAACGTCCTGCTTTGTTGCGGTTGCAGCGTGAAGTTATTGCACAGCACGCTCGTCTTGCTGTCATTGAGCACGCAGCCGGGGCTGGCGGCACTCACGAAGTCCTGCCACGTCAGTCCGGCGGGGATGTTGTCACCGATGACGACGTTGGTGGCGGGAATGGCGCCGTGGTTGGTGACGGTCACGCGGTAGGTGATCTGCTGGCCGCGCTGGACCGAAGGAACGGGGTGCTTCGTGATGGAGAGGTCGGTGGTGGTGGGCTGGGGGCAGAGCACCTGGGTGACGATCTCCTCACTCACATTATTTCCCTGCTGCGGATCATTGGACGCACTCACTGTTGCCCTGTTACGCACCGTGACATCCGCGCACTGCTGGCCGACGGCAGGCAGCTTGAAGGCGATCTGCACCGGACGGCTTTCATCCTTCTGCAGCGTGCCCACATTGCAGGTCACCAATCCCTGCGATGCCGAGCAGATGCTGTGGGAGTGGGGAGCGGGAGCAAACGTCGTGCCCAGCGGCACCAGATCGGAGACGGTGACGCCCTGCGCCGCCGCCGGTCCGGCGTTGGTCACGGTCACGGTGTAGACGAGGATCGTCTCCCCGTTGACCATGCGCGTGACGGGCGACACGGGCCCGCTCTTGCTGATGGACACATCGGCGTTGACGGGCTGGGGACACGTCACCTGCGTCACCGTCGCCGGCTGGCTGACGACCGATCCCGTCACATTGCTCGCCGTTGCAGTCGCCGTGTTCTGCACGGACGTCGGCACGCAGGAGGCGACCGGCTTCGCCCGCACCCGCAGGATGACCGTCTCGTATCCGCCAGGGTGCAGCTGCCCGGTCGTGCAGGAGACCGTCTGTCCCTGTTGCGGACAGGATTGATTGCTGACGATGCTGACGAATTCCAGGTCGGAGGACAGCGTATCGGTCACCGTGACGGCGGGTATCACAATGCCGGATGTATTGGTCACGCGGATCTGGTACTCGAAGAGATCGCCACGCACCACCGAGGACGGGCCGCTCTTCGTGATGGTGAGACTGCCGGTGGGGCAGGTGACCAGCATCGGATTGGACTGACCGCCGGCCGCGCCGGTCACATTCTCCGCCGTGACGGTCACGCGGTTCACCACGGAGTGCAGCGGGGCGCACGCATCGGATGTCAGCGGTGCCCGCAGCCGGACGCTGAAGGTGCTCGTTTGACCGGCGGCGATGGTGCCCAACGCGCAGCGCCGGTTCGTGCTGTTGGCAATCGGGGTGCAGGTGACGGAGCTGGAGACGAACTCCAATCCCGCCGGCACTTCCTCGGTCACCACCACGTTCTGTGCGGCCGTTGACGACGTGTTGGTGACGGTCACCGTGTAATCGATGATCTCGCCCCGGATGGCGGTCGACGGTCCTTGCTTCAGCACGCTGAGCGTCGCCGCGGGGCAGGTGATCTGTGTGCTGACCGTCTGGCTCTGCGCGGGCGACGCGGACTGGGCTGTGATGGACGCGCTGTTCTGAATCGTCTGCGGGCAGGACATCGTCGCGGGGACGTCGAAGACGAGCGTCAGTCCGCCGGCGCTGTGGGCTGCCAATTGGGGAAGCGTGCAGACGACGGAGTTCCCTTGCTGGCTGCACTGGCTGCTGGAATTCGCCGGCCGGAAGAGCAGACCCGCCGGGAAGGGATCGGTGATGACCACATTGGTCGCGGTGACCGCGGACGTGTTGCGCGGGACCAGGTTATAGATCAGTTGGCCGCCGCGCAGGACGCTGGCGGAGGGGCTGGTCTTTTCCAGCGTGAGCACCGGCGACGCGGGAGGGGGGCAGGTGATCCGCGTCGTGGCCGTGCCACTGGTGACGGCCGGCGCATTGGTGGCCTGGACGGAGGCCTGATTGCCAATGGTGACCTCGGTGCAGGAGTCCACGGCAGTCGTACGGAAGGCAAGCGTCAGCGTTTGCTCGGATTGCCCTGAGAGCGTGCCGATGCTGCAGCGGACCGTGGAAGGGCCCTGCTGCCAGCACTGTTGCGTGCTCTGCTCTCCCACGAAGATCAGGCCTGCGGGAATTTCATCCGTTACGGACACATTGTCCGCCGTGGTACCGGAGGTGTTGCGGACGAGAATGGAGTAGGAGAACGTCGATCCGCGCAGCGCGGTGCCCGGTGCTGTTTTCTGGATGGTGAGATTGGCGCCGGGGCATGTCACCTGCGTGGTGACCGTCTGGCTGCTGGTTGCCGCCGCCGTGTTGTCCGCTTGTGCCACGGCTTGGTTCTGCACGGAGGACGGAACGCATGGCGTCTGTAATGGCGTCTGGAAGCCGATGGTGACCGTTTGTACGGCACCCGGTTGCATGGTGCCGATCGGGCAACGCACCAAGCCTCCCTGCTGATAGCATCCGCCGGTGCTGGCGGTGGAGGCAAAGGTCAGTCCCGAAGGGATGAAATCCGTCACGACCACGTTCTGTGCTGCTGTTGCGGACGTATTGCGTACCGTGATGGTGTAGACGATGTTCTGCCCGCTCACGACGGAGGCGGGACCGTTCTTATCCACGGCGAGCGTGGCCGGAACCGCCGGGCAGGTGACCTGCGTCGGAACGGACAGGCTGTGGACCGCGGTGATGCCATCCGCTTCCACACTTGCCTGGTTGTGGATCGTGGTCGGGGTGCAGGAGGCGAGCGTCGGTGTCCGGAAGCGCAGCGTCAGCGTTCTCGTCGCATTGGCATTGACGGTACCCAAGTTGCAACGCACCTGCGATCCCTGCTGGCTGCACTCGCTGCTGCTGCCGCTCTGGACATATTCCATGCCTGAAGGAATCGGATCCGTCACTACTACGTTTTGTGCAGAAGCGGTGGAGGAGGTGTTGCGTACGGTGAGAGTGAATCCGAATGTCGCGCCCCGTTCGATGGAACCGGGACCGGTTTTCTCGATGCTCAGCGTTGCCTTGGGCGCGGGGGTGAACTCCACCCAGCTCTGGTGAATGGCCCATTCGCTATTATTGATGTAGAGGCGGTCGCCGGCCTTCACCTCGATGGGGTAATCTTTCAGGTTGCCCGGGCAGCCGTACGCTTCGGACGTGACTTTGGCATGCAGCTGCGCGATCCTCTGATTATCCCGTCCGCACACGATCGCTCCATGCTGGGGAATGCTGTTGTAGCAGCACTGTCCGTAGTAGGGGTACCCGCTATTCGTCTGGCACCATTCGATGGCTTCGTTATCGCACGCGATGAGGTGCTGGCTGGTGCCGTCCGGCTTGATGACGAGCACCTGCCCGTTGTCGTCGCCGAAGAGCGCGCGGATCGTGCCGTCGCAGGGGATGGCGACCTCCAGACGCGTTCCTTTCCTGTCCCCCGCTGCCGTGTCGTAAATGCGACCTTTCTCGCACTTTGCGGGTCGGGAATTCATGGGGGGGATGGCCGACTGCGGCACACTCTCGCCTTCCGCTCCCGGCATGCTCTGCATCCGGGTAAAGCCCCCGTCATCCAGCACGTCCCCGTCTTCCTCTTCTTCCACCGTCACGCCGGATTGCGCCCACACGATTGTATTCTCCAGGAATGCCGGCGCGTCCGTACTGGTGACCAAGAGCCCGACCAGGGCGAAGGATGCAAGGAGCTTGCGTCCGGGGAGTGCACCTGCCATAACGGGAGGGGAAGGAAGGGAGAAAAAGGGACTGAGCGTAGCACGTGATGCCCTGGTGTCAAGAATTTTGGCGCACTGCGTATATTCCCTGCCCTTGACGAATCAGCTCTCTCTCTATGGCAGTAGGTTCCCTGTCTTTGCCGGCAGAATGTTTTCTGATATGCGATGGATTTTCGCTACCACTTCGCGGGTTTTGATCTAGAATCTCCCTGCAATGGGGAGTCGCCAAGTGGTAAGGCAGCGGCCTTTGGAGCCGCCATTCGGGGGTTCGAATCCCTCCTCCCCAGCCAACCTGCGTCCACCTGCGGCGGATCTTCGGTTGGCAGGCCGGTGTTCCCTCTCTTTCCCTGAGGAACGGAAGCTGGCACTCTGGAGACATACTTTAAAATCCGGCTCGGGCAGAACGGCGGATCCATCGACACAGGACAGCACAGTTGGTATGATGGATGCATATTATATGAGTGCTTTACCAGAAACATCAGGGCAAAGTGAATGGGAAGTGGATATTTCGTGCTATGACGTTAAGGAGACTGAAAACGGATACCAAGTGACTGATATCGAAGGTCATCAATGGCACGTAGCAGATACGCTCGCTGCTGATGAGGGGGGGGAGCCAATACTGCTCTGGAACTTCGAACCTGGAGATCCGATGAGTTACATGAAACAGAGGTGCGCAACTTTGTTATTACCGCCTCCTGACATACTGCTCGCAGTCTTGCAATACGAAGCGCAGCAACAAAATATGCATCAGGTGACGTACGAAGTTGCGCGGACAGGGGATGGGGACTATCGGCTGGTGGATGAAGACGGGGTATATAAGGAATCGCAACTATATGAGGGCAATTGCAATATCGGCTATCGCGTGGCAACGAAAATGCAGTAATCTTTGCCGCCTCACTGGCTGCCTTCCCTCGCCCGGCAGATTGCCTCTGCACCTTCCGTTCCCGCGCGCTGCGGTCCGAATTTTTCCCATTCTTTGCGTAAGGCTATCAGGAATGCCTGATACAGCTTTTCTCCGTCGTAGAGATTGGCTTGTGCTTCCACACTGGCGAAGAGATGAGGATCGGTGGGTGTATCGGCGTATTCGTCACCCATGAATGCGAACTCTCGTTGCTGCTCTTCGGCGGATATCGGGATGCGTTCCCCGTGTTCATCCAGTATGAATTCCCGCCATTTCCCGCTGCCGGGAGGCACTTCCTCCAGCCCCTGGGATGCAGCGAACGCCGGATCGCTCGCCAGTAGTTGCATGATGTCCATCGGCTGCCCGTTTACATCCACCTGTCGGTAGACCGCTCCGGGGACGCCCCGCTTGCTGTGGTTGAATTTGCTGAAGTAGAGATCGGCGTGTTTGTACTTCGTCATAGAAAACAAGACAACGTTGCAGAGAGAGCCGCCCCGCGCTTCGCGCAGCTGGTGCAGGGTCTCAAACATGATGGCGGCGATCGTGTATCCTTCTTCGCCCGGAAGGCTGTTTTTTCTGAGTTTATCGCGGTACGTCGCAATGCGGCCAAGCTCGAGGACTTCTAATTGAGGATTGCCTGTGCTCTCCCGCAAGCGCACCTGCAGGAAGTCTGTTGTCGTGCTTTGAAAGACGCTAAAGGTGCCTGTGACTTCACCGCAGCTTCCTACCATACTCGCCGTCTGAATCCATCGGCCGGGTTGCGGGCCATTCTTCACATGGTCTCCAGCGTAATCTGCAATGTAGCGGAGGCCGAAGTTCTGTGCGGCCAACATGCGCAGGTGCTCATCATCATCCGGTTTCGTTTTGTACCCCGTCGCGTATTCCTGCTGCACGAGATCGCCAGCAATTTCCCGCGCCTGTGGAGAATCGGCCACACCAACGCCCTGATCGAAAGATTGACGGGATACCAACTC
>CAYZGJ010000013.1:0-21232 GCA_964478005.1 uncultured Candidatus Peribacteria bacterium | reverse complement strand
AGGCGATGCCCAGGTCTTCGGAAAGCTGCTCGCTGGCGGGGGAGCCGTAGGACGGATCGCCCAGGATGAAATGCCCGATGCTCTTAAGGTGTACGCGGATCTGATGCGTGCGGCCGGTGTGGAGATCGCAGGCCAGCAGCGCGGCCTCCGCGCCCGCTGCCAAAGTCCGGTACGTCGTCTTCGCTTCGCGGGATTTGCCTGCGCCGATCACGGTCATCTTCGTCCGGTCCGCCGTGGACCGCCCGATCGTCGCGTCGATGACCGCCGCCGGCGGATCGGGAACGCCGTACACGAGAGCCAAATATGTTTTTGATACCGTGCGGTTGGCAAACTGCTCCTGCAGCACCTTGTGCGCCTGCGGCGTCTTGGCAATCAAGAGACAGCCCGTGGTGTCCTTGTCCAACCGATGCACGAGAACAGACGCACTGGAGAAGGGGAGTCCGCGTTCGCTGAATAACCGGACAATGCCGTGGAGGATCGTCACCGCATCCTTCGGCATGCCGGCGCCCGGATGGACGGGAATGCCGGCGGGCTTGTTGATCACCATGCACGCGTCGTCTTCGTACAGGACGGGGAGATCGATGTCGGCGGGAGCGAGCCGCGTCTCCGTGACGGGCTCCAGATCTTTGGAGACCGCGATTTCGTCGCCCTCCTCCAGCACCAGAGCGGGCTTGCGCGCGATGCGCCCGTTGACCAGCACGCAGCCGCCCTTCACCAGATCCCGCGCTTTCATGCGCGAAACAATGCCCTGACCGGCCAGGAACACGTCCAGCCGCATGCCGCCTTCGGTCAAAAATGTCTGCATGCACCCAGTCTACCGATTCCTCCGCAAAAGCGGTATGCTGCGCCGCATGAAACCTGCATCCATCCCCCTCCTGGAACGGGCCGTCCAAGACGTCGTCCCGCGCGAACTGGCCGAGCAAAAGCTGGCATCCGGCACGCCGCTGCGCCTCTATCTCGGCATCGATCCCACGGGCGCGAAGCTCCACCTGGGACACAGTGTCCCGCTGCGCAAGCTGAAAGCCTTCCAGGACGCCGGCCACCACGTCATCTTCCTCGTCGGCAGCTTCACCGCCATGGTCGGCGATCCCTCCGGACGGGATACGATGCGCGAGCCGCTCACGAAGGAACAGGTCCGGGCGAACTTCGAAACGTACAGGCAGCAGGCATCCAAAGTGCTCGATTTTTCCAAGGTGGAACTCCGGTACAACGACGAGTGGCTGGAGGGGATGACCTTCGCGGACATTCTGAAGCTCGGCAGCCAGTTCACCGTGCAGCAGATGCTCCAGCGCGACATGTTCAAAGAGCGATTGAAGAAAGACGAGCCCCTGTCGCCCAACGAATTCCTCTACCCGCTGATGCAGGGCTACGACTCGGTCATGCTGGACGTGGACTGCGAGATCGGCGGCAATGACCAGCTCTTCAACATGCTCGCGGGACGCACGCTGCAGAAAGCCTTCGGCAAGCGGGAGAAGTTCGTGCTGACGACCAAGCTGATCGAGGGAACGGACGGGCGCAAGATGAGCAAGACGTATGACAACTGCATCTACCTGGAAGACTCCGCCAAAGATATGTTCGGCAAGACGATGTCGATCAAAGATGAGCTGATCGCGCTGTACATGGAGTGCTGCACGGACATCCCGATGGAGGAGATCGATGCCGCGAAGAAGTCGATGGCGGACGGCGCCAATCCGAAGGATTATAAAGTCCGCCTCGCCAAAGAAATCGTCACGCTCTACCACGGCGCGGACGCAGCCGACCTGGCGGAATCGGAATTCGGCACTGTGTTTGCGAAAGGCGGCGTGCCGGAAGAGATGCCGGAAGTGAATGCCAAGAGCGATGAATTGTTGATCGATCTCTTGGTGCGGACGAACATGGTCGCCAGCAAATCCGATGCCAAGCGGCTCATTGAACAGAAGGGGGTGGCACTCAATGACAGTCTCGTCGATGCCATGGACCGGAAGGCGGAACCGGGAGTGGTGCGCATAGGCAAGAGAAAGTTTCTCAAGATTCTCTGATGCATCGCGGAGCAATCGGGATACAATGCAACGATGACGACCGCACCGTCCCTGGCGCAGAAGAAGTGCGTTCCCTGCGAAGGAGGCGTACCCCCGCTCAGCAGAGTGGAAGCGGACGCATTGCGCGCGCAGACGCCGGCCTGGACCATCGACGCGACAGCCAAAGGAATCTCCCGCACGTTCCGGTTCCGCACCTTCGCCGAAGCCATGGCCTTCCTCGATGCCGTCGCGCGTCTGGCGGAAGAGGAGCATCATCATCCGGATCTCCGGCTGCATGATTTCAGGCTCGTGACCGTCACGCTCTCCACCCACGCCGTCGGCGGCCTCAGCGAGAACGATTTCATCCTCGCGGCGAAGGTGGATCAGCTGGAGGAAGGGAAGGAGGCATCAGCGAGTGGTCCGCATTTTTCTCTTGCGTGAATGCAAGCTGCTATTTGTGATACGCCTCCTGGCGATGAACAATGCGTAATACGGTAACCAACACGATTTTTCGTTGGATAGTATAGACAATGCGATAGGGCCACACGCGCAATGACCATGCTCCTTCGTGAGCACCCTGCAATTTTTTCCCGACAAACGGATTCTGTCTGAGTGTTTCGAGAGCATCCAGTATTCGTTTCTGTAACTTCGCATTCAATGCATCAAAGTCTTTTGTCGCCTTTGGCTTAAGGTATAGGGAATACATACTTACAGATTATATTTCTTCCGCATCTCTTCCAGGCTGACGGCATCCGGCGGAATCTTCCCCGTTTTCATTTCCTTCACTCCCTTCAGAATATCTCCGGACAGTTCCGGATCTGACATGATCTCCATGGTTTCCTGCCAGCCTTCGTATTCTTCAAAGGACAGAACCACTGCTTTCGGAACACCATCATGCGTTATCACAACGGGCATCCCCGCGTTTCCCGCCGCATCTATGACGGTATAGAACTTCTTTCTGGCATCTGTGGCAGTCATATAGGTAGTCATGCGTACATTGTAGCGTACGCATCAGAATCACGCAAGCGTCCGCCGCGCCATCCAGAGAAGGGTGGTGGTGCCGAGGATGAAGGCGAAGAGAGACATAGAATGGAAGAGGAGAGGAGGAGAGGAGAGAGAGGAGGAGAGGAGAACGGATAAATGACAAATGCCAAATTTCCAATGAACGAACGTCAATGCGACAGCTGCATCCGGCAGGTGACGGTACAGCCCATGGTGAGGAGGGTCCGTTGCAACCGCAGCAGCGAGGAACGCTGGCGGACGGAGGGGAGGCGGACGTGGACGGAACTCTCGCGGGGGAGCGAACCCACCCACCCCACGAACGAAGCGATGTGCTCGGAGAGAACCTCCTGTGCCGGTCCGGCGTGCTCCGGCCAATCGATGACGAGTCCCGCGCCGGCTCCGTCCCGGGGGAGGGATGCCTCAGCGGCGGGGGAGTGGCGGGGGAGTGAAGTCATGAGCGGAGTGTACGCTCGTACACCCATTCGCGCAAGAGAGAGGAGTGGATTGTTTCGATGGAATGATGCGTGATGCCATCGGTGCACACTCCAAAAAAAGAGGACCGCTTGCGCGATCCTCTCGGAGAAGCGCGGGGAGGGGAATCAGGGGAGCTTGGCTTCGATGGCATCCCGGAACGTCTCGTAGGGGTAGGCGCCACTGATGAGCTCTCCTTCGCCATCCGGCCCGATGACCCAGAATCCCGGCGTCCCGCCGATGCCCGCCGCCTGGCCATCCGCCATATCCTGCCGCACTTCCTCTGCGTACGTGCCGCTGTCCAAGCAGGAGTCGAACGTGGAGGCGTTCATGCCCATCTCCGCCGCGTACTGCTTGAAGAGGGAAACCGCATCGCCGGCGGAAGCCCAATCCTGCTGCTTGGTAAAGAGAGCAGAGTGCATCTCCCAAAACTTGTCCTGATCATCGGCGCACTCGGTGGCCTCAGCGGCCTTCTGCGCGTGGGGGTGGAATCCGAGCGCAAAGTCGCGGACGACGTACTTCACCTTGCCGGTGTCGACGTACTCGCTCTTGATGCGGCCGAACGTCTGCTGGTAGTGACGGGAACAGAAGGGGCACTGGTAATCCGTGAACTCGATGATCGTGACGGGAGCATCGGCGCTGCCCAATACCGCATCGTCATCCACGCCTGCCGGATCGTAGGAGGGAGGAGGCAGGTCGTCGCCCTGCGCGGCGGGAGGGGGAGGAGGAGGGGCGCCTGCGCCGGAGGGGAGCACGTCGCCGATGCCGCCCGCGAATGCGTACCCGACGATGAGACCGGCGAGGCCGACCGTCGCCGCGAACCACGGGGAGGAGGGGGTCGAAGGCATGGGAAAATTGTGGAATGGAGAAATAGATACGCCGATCATACGCGGATGTCCGAAGAGCGAAAAGGCGCCAAGCCAATATTCGGGAGGAAATGCAATGCGGCCGGTTCAGGCGCGTCCCAGCCCATGGTAGCGTTCATGGATGTCCTTGAGCTGCGGATTGGTGACGTGCGTGTAAATCTGCGTGGTGGAAAGATCCTGATGACCCAGCAGTTCCTGCACCGACCGCAGGTCCGCGCCGTTGCGCAACAGGTTGGTCGCGAAGGAGTGCCGCAGCGTGTGAGGCGACGGATCCGAAACGATGCCGGCCTGCACGGCGTACTTCTTCACGATGTTCTGGACGCTGCGCGGCGTGAGGCGCAGTTCCTGCCCGGCGAGCGTCCTGCCCGGCATATCCTTCACCAGACGGATGAACAGGGGATCGGACGCCGTCTCCAGCGCATCGAGATACTCCTGCAGCGCTGCCACCGCCTGCGGCGACAAAAAGACCACGCGTACCTTCCCGCGCTTTCCGCGCACGCTCATTTCGCGCGTCTGCGGGTTGATGTCGCGGCGATTGAGCGATACCAGCTCCGAGAGGCGCAGCCCCGTGGAGAAGAACGTGACGAGGATCGCGTAGTCGCGCTTGCCTCTGGGGGTGGCGCGGTCGGGGGCAGCCAGCAGACGTTCCAATGCATCCTCGAAGAGCACCTTCACCTTCCGCGGATCTTCCTTGAACCGTTGCACGCGATCGGGTGGATAGACGTCCACCTCTTCTTCCTGGATCAGGTACCGGAGGAACGCCCGCAGCACCGTGAGACGGTGATTCTTGGTTCGTACGGCCAGAGGGGCATTCTGCGCATCGCGGAATTGGTGCAGGTACTGCTTGTAATCACGAATCGTTTCCTTATCGATGTCGAGCGGGGAGCGCGCCCGGGTCGATTTGACGAAGTCATCCAATTGATGCGCATAGTTCTGTACGGTCAGCGGCGATTTGCCTTGCTCGGATTCCAGATACCGGAGGTAGCGGAGGACGGCGTCGTGCAATTCCATAGGGAGGGAAACAGGATGCGGGGGGAGTGCGGAGAAGTGCGGATGAGAGTGATCGGTCGTCTCTCTTACACTTCGTATAATGCATTTTATACGAATCCATTGGCGGGCTCAAGAGCAGCGTTCCGCCTCGGCGGGCTCCGGCTGTCCGGCCGGTCACGGTATCAGTAGTGCCTCTGGAGGCCCGGCATCGCCCGGTCCAGGTAGAACGCGTAATACAACATCGCGAACACTTCGCGCTGCACGCTCTGCCGTTCACTGCGCTCCGGCGGCCGCTGCGTTGCCGGCACGGTATCCAACTCCCCCCACCCCTGCCGCCACGACAGGAATTCGATGCGTGCCAGGTGAAAGGCGTCACTGATTCCCACAACACTCTCACATCCATTTGTCAAGTTCCGCGAGTACCGCAGGTTTTCCCACGTCGAGTGCGAATCCGGTTCCAGCGTGATGTGCGCCGGATCGACGCCGAGCTGCACGGCGTGCCGGCTCATGACGATCGCTTCGCTCTCGCTCAGGCCGCTCCCCTTCCCCACCCCGCCGCTGAGTATCAGGCGCCGGATGTGCCCGGCATGGTACAGATCCGCCGCCGTCCCCACCCGTCGCTGGATGGCCGGACCGGGCAGATCGTAGCCCGCTACCGCCGCACCGAAGACCACCGCACAGTCAGCCGGCAAGTTCGCCGTTCCGTCAAAGTGCGCGCGGATGATGCCGTAGGTGACGGCAAACGCCAGCAGCGCCAGTCCCGCCAGGGACCCCGCGACCGCGAGGAGCCACCGTATCGTCTGCCGGATGAGGACGAAGAAGCGGCGCATCAACGGGGAACGATGGCAATGTGGGAACCGATCCGCGGCAGCGTCCTGCTCCAGGGCGGCCACTGGGAGATGCTTGCCGTCTCCACCTCCGGCAGGTTGCGGATGATGCGCAGCGCCTCCTCCCGATCCCGGCCCGCCACCAGCTCGCGCACGCGACGTGCGAAGAGGGCGCCGGCGGGCTGGAGCGGGTCGAGCACGTACTGCTCCGCGGCGGAGAGGTCGACGGTCAGCTTGATCCACGAGCGGTCGGCGGCGTAATCGATGACGTGCACGACCAGATGCGACGGATCGAGGTTCGTTTCCACCAGCCGCCTGCCCTCCCGCACGTGTCCGCGCAGCTCGTGCAGGAGCAGGGGGAAGATCTGCGCGGCATCGTAGGCAAACATCCGGAAGCGGATGGAACCGGTCACGTCGACGGCATCCGCCTGCGTCCCGATCTGCGCCGAGGGCATCCGCACATCCACGTACGCGATGTCCGTCAGCTGATCGTAGCGCAGCAGTTCCATGCTGCTGCCCGGCTGCCGCCGCTGGAGCGCTCCCACGCGGCGGTCCACTTCTTCGCGCGCGGCCGTCAGGAGTTCCTGCTCCAGCCGCTTGCGCGCGACCTCCAGATCCTCCGGCTTGAGGACCCGGACGTACGACGTGGTGCCGCCCGAGGCCGGTTCGCGGTTCTCCGCGTACACCAGCGCGCGCTCCGGTTCGGAAAGGCCCGGAATCTGCCATTTCACCCCCTCGGGCACATTCCCCCGTTCGCCGATGATCTGGCCGAAGACATCCGTAGGATCGGCGACGGCCTCCACCACCGCCTCCTGTCCCGGTTCGACATTCAGGGAGGACGTGCTGCGGAAGATCATCCCCGCCTGATTGGAAAAGCGCGTCCCCGCGCGAAGAGAATACGGTTCCGGAGCGGTGTTGATGACCGTGAGGCGCACCCGGGCCGCGGTGCCCGTAAATTCCTTGCTGATCTGATCGAAGCGAATCGTCCGCTCCAGTTCCACAAGCAGGGGCAGGAGCGGCAAGGTGCGGACGCGGTTGGCGCCGGCAGCGGCCCCGGTGCCCGTGGCGAGAAAGATGTTGACGGTCTGCGTGGCGGGTTCCTGCCGCGGATGCACGACGATCTCCGCCGAGGGCAGGAGGCGGAACACGACGACGTAGAAGAGGATGGCACTGAGTCCCGCCAGGCCGAAAATGCGCAGCCGGGGCATGGAGAGCAGCCCCAGCCGCTGCAGGCGCGACGTGAGCTGCTGCTTCCACAGGTGCGGGGAAAAGATGCGCAGCGCCTCCGGCAGAGCGGGATGCTCTTCCAGCAGGGTGCGCAGGGCGCGCGCGTGGTCCACCACCGGCACGCCCGCCTTGCGCAGTTCCGCCAGGATCACGGGGTGCCGCGTCGCGACCGTCAGCGTGCCGTTTTGCTCCGCGCACGCCTGCACGAAACTGTCGCGCAGGACGGGACGGTCGATCAGCTCTCCTTCCTTCCCCGCCAGCAGGAGCAGCGCGTGCCCCTCCGCCTCGCGCATGCGCTGGAGGAGCGCACTCCAGGGTTCCCCGTCCTGGGGAATGAGCACGATCGGTGACGGAGCGGGCGAAGCGGACGACGCCATGGGTTACCGGTGCCGGGCAAGGGCGCGGAGGGCGGGCAGTTCCTTGCCGGAAACAAAATCGAGCATGGCGCCTCCTCCCGTGCTGGCGAAGGTGTACTCCTCCAGCGAGAGGCCCGCCCGCGCATGGAAGTCGAGGGTGTCCCCGCCGCCGATGACGGTGACGGCGCCGTCCTGCGTGGCGCGACGCACCGCATCCGCCACCGCGATGCTGGCGTGGGAAAATTGCGGGACTTCGTACATCCCCAGCGGCCCGTTCCAGATGACGGAGCCCGATGCGCGGATGATCTCGCAGTACCGCTGCACCGACACTTTCCCCACGTCAAAGATCGCCATATCACCCCCGATGTCCTCCAGTGGCAGATCCGCCGCCTCGGCGTTTGCGGACGGCTCCGATGCCACCACGGCGTCACGCGGGACGTGGATGGTGGCGTACTCCGTCTTCTCGCTCTGCAGCATCAGTTCCTGCGCTTTCTCCAGGAAGGCATCGTCTCGTTTCGAAAGGCCCACGTTGAACCCGCGGGCGGCCAGCAGCGTATTGGCGATGGCCCCGCCGGTGAGGATGTCATCGCCCTTCGCCAGGAAGTGTTCGATCACCGGCAGCTTCGTCTCGATCTTCGCGCCGCTGATGATGAGCGTGACGGGCCGGCGCGGATCCTCCACGATGGCGGAGAGATGCTTCACCTCCGCGGCCAGCTGCAGTCCCATAAAGGAAGGAAGCAATCCCGGCAGCGCGACCATGCTGGCGTGCTTGCGATGACTGTTGGAAAAAGCATCATTGACGTAGACATCCCCCAACGCAGCCAATTCCTCCGCAAATGCCGCATCATTCTTTTCCTCGCGTGGATCGAAGCGGAGATTCTCCAGCAGCAACACCTCGCCGGGCTGCAGCTTCTTCGCCAGTTCCCGCGTCTCCTTTCCCGTGCAGGACACAGCGAAGCGCACGGTCGTCTTCAGCAGCTTCTCCAGCGCCGGCACCAGGGGCCGCTGCGTGAACGCAGGATCGGCGTTCCCCTTCGGCCGCCCCTGATGCGCCATGACGATGAGTGCTGCGCCGGCGTCCAGGATGTGTTTCATGGTGGGCACGACGGCTTCGATCCGGGACAGATCGATTACCGTGCCATTTTCGATGGGCACGTCAAATCCTGCGCGGAGGAGAACGGTCTTTCCGTCGAGTGCTGCGTCTGTCAAGGAGGGGTAGGTTGGCATGGGTGAAGTGTAGCGCGGAGGGCAACGGCGTGAAACAAGATGCATTGACGAATGACGGCGCCATGGGGACAGTGCACATCCGTCGGCCTGTCTTCCGCTACCATGCCCGCGTGACAGACTCCCCTCTCGTATCCCTCCCCCTCCTGGCATTCGCGCTGACGGCGATGCTGCACCTGCTGGCGATGCGCCTGTTCCCGCGCTGGGGCCTGCTGGATTTTCCCGAACGCTACGGACTGACGCGCGGACGACTCCCCTACCCCACCGGCATCATCGGCCTCGGCGTCTTTCTGCTGATGTTTGTTTTCATACAGCCGTTTTCCGTGCAAGCAGGGGGAGTGATTGCGGCCGTCGTGCTCCTGGGCGCCACATCGTTCATCGACGACCGCGCGCCCCTCCCGCCCCTGGCGCGCCTGCTGGTCCAGGCCTCAGCCGCCCTCCTGGTATTCGCGACAGGAGACTGTACCGGCAGCCGCGTCTGCTCCGTCACCAATCCGCTGGAAGGCATCATCGGCGGGCCCATCATCGAACTCAACGGCGCCCTTCCCATTCTCAGCCTCCTCATCACCGTCTTTTGGCTGATGCTCACGACCAATGCCCTCAACTGGTTCGATGGCATTCCCGGCCAGGTCTCCGCGCTGTCGACCATCGGCTTCCTCACCATCGGCGTTCTGGCGCTCAGCGCCCGCGTCGATCAGCCCCTGCTTGCCCTGCTTGCCTTCGCCGTCGCCGGCATCAGTCTGGCGGGATTCCTCTTCGAACTGCCTCCGCCGCTGGCGATTCCGGGCGATACGGGTGCGATGCTGTTCGGATTCCTCCTCGGCGTGCTCACCATCTTTGCCGGCGGAAAAGTGGCGACGGCCTTCCTGGTGCTGGGCGTTCCCATCATCGATCTGCTCTTCGTGATGATCCGGCGGATCCGCAACGGGCGTTCGCCCCTGCATGGAAGCATGGCCGGCGAACATCTGCACCATCGATTGCTCGCCAAAGGCTGGAACCCGCTGAGCATCATCGGGCTGACCGCCGCCATCGGCACGGGCTTCGGCGTCACGGCGCTCTTCCTGGACACGCGGGAGAAGTTCCTCGCGGGGTTGATGCTGCTGCTCCTGATGCTCCTGCTCTCGCTGTACGCGGACCGGCCGGCGAAGCAAGCGAAACAGTGAGTGCCAGTCAACGCCCTGCCTTCAGCCGCAGCCGCCGATCCATCCGCTCCAGCACCTTGAGGAGCATCGTCTTCAGACGCGGATATTCCGCAATGCGCTTCTCGATGCGGGCAGCCAGGCGCTCGCGCACCGGAGAAACCACCCCGGCGGACGGGGGTGGCAGGCTCTGTGGCGCACGGTAGAGCGGAGAAACGGTGTCCGCCTGCTGCGGCAGCACTCTGCGCGTCGCCGGATCAATCGCCGGCGCATCGCCGCCGCGCCCGGGACTCAGAGAGCCGCGGCCGCCGCCGGGGGGAATGGGATGGACCGCAGGAACCGAAGGATTGTCGGGTGGGACATACGAATCAATGATGACTCCTCCGTTGGAGGCCAATGTGCCATACATCAATGACTTTCCGTTCTTATCGAGCGTCACGCCGTTGAGGGTGAGGGTACCCTCTACTGCTAGCGGGCCACCAAGCGTGTACGCAATACCGCTCGCGGGACGTTCCACACCAGCAGCAAGAGCGGTGATTTCCGAAATGGAGAGCGCTCGACTATAGATGCGGACATCATCTATGAGACCCTTGAACCAATTACCATCCAAGTTCTCATACGCACCAAATTGGATGCTCGTCCATCCCAAGCCATAATTTAAGCCACCACTGATAAACTGAGAAGCAATAAGAACGCCATCGACATAGAAGTGCACTTCGTTTCCATCGTATGTTGCTACGGTATGATGCCATTGATGCATTGCACTTGTTCCGGTGGGAATTGGGTTTGCAGAATTAATCGCAGTTCTGTATTGCTGCAAAGGAGCATCATAGTAAATCGCGAAGACATTTTGATTATCGGAATGACCGACAAAACAATGTGATTGACAATCTCCAATGTAAGACCATGCGGAGAACGACAACGCATGACTAAGATATAATGATCTTGATTTCGGCAAACTCACATAATCATTCACGCCATCGAACTCCAGTGCATAGGGATTCGTGAAGTTGGTGAAAGCAGTCGAAGCAGTCCAACCTGTGGAGCTTTGGTTTCCCATAAGAGTACCATCATTTCCGTATTCGGAGCTATCGACTGCGACAGAGCCCGTGCCGGAATCCAACTTCCAGTACCCGACCAATCCTTCATTGAAGATGACGTTGTTGAGTGTGGGGGGTGGTGTGAATGTCTGACTCTCATTGCCAAACAAAAATAGCGTCCCAGCGCCCGGTTCAAATGTCCCTCCGGAATAAACATAGTTTTCGACGCGTAGAGTTCCGTCATGCATCACAAACGTACCCGCGCTCTGCGCAAATTCTCCGTTCACCTCCAAGGTGCCCGTACCGGTATGAGTCATCGTAACATTTGGAGCCTCCAGTGCCATCGCCGGAAGGTATCCGCCATCCGCCAAATGAATAGTGCGTGATTCGTTTCCTGAGATGATGATCAGACTCGTTCCCCCATCGAACCCCGCATCGTGCGTTACGAGACCTTTTGCATTCACCGTTCCCGTATGGAGGTACCCGTCGCGCAGAGTGAGCGTCCCCTCCACGGTCAATATCGTTCCCTCGCTGAGGACAAAGGGCCTACTCAAGCCTACGGAATCAAAACTCACATTGTAAAGAGTATGCGATCCGGCAATTGTAATGCTGGCGGCCGTTGCGAAGGCAACGGTAGACCGATTGGACGTGGCATCAATAGTTCCTTGTGTGTACGTCCAATCGTTGATGGTGCGTATCGTACCGGAGAGTGTGAGGGTACCCGAGGGTTTGTCAATGACAACATCAGGGAATCCTCCGCTTAAGTTGGCGTCCACTGCATTGCCCACAAGTAGCTGATTGCCCTCACCACTGATGCGCAACGTTGCCGTACCAGTATGACTTATTGCATCACGATTGTAGATGTCCCCCTTCGCTTCGATGGTGCCGGTATTGAGGGTGATAACGCCAGAAGCAGCAGAATTATCGAAAGTGAAAGCACCGAGAACAGTGATGGTATCCGTGATAGTAAACGTTCTCGCCGTTGCACTGTTCTGATCGAATGTAATATTGTAGAAATCCTGTGATCCGGCTATGGTGAGTGCACCCGCGAATACCACCGTACTTGTTCCCGGATCAAGCATGCCTGCAGTGTACGTCCAATCTTTAAGAGTACGGAGAGTGCCTGATAGTGTAAGTGTTCCGGAAGGTTTGTTGATCTCGATAATGGGCAGCCCTCCACTTGTTTGTGTAGCTTTTCCGAAAAATACCTGATCCTCCGTTCCGATAACCTGAATCATTGTAGTACTAACCGGATCCGCGGTATCCGCAACAATGATATCACCATGCGCCGCAAGGGTGCCTGTATTAATCCGAAGCAAACCTGCATCGGAATTTTCAATCATGAGAGCACCCAGGACGGTCAACGTCGTCCCTGCCGCAAGCGTGTGCGTGCGGGTAGTCGTGCTGTTCGTGTCAAAGATCACATGATGCAGTGCGTGGGAACCGGCAATAGTCATGCTGCCGTTGGCGGCGAAGATCACAGTGGATTCCTGGGCAGACGCATCGATGTCCCCCTGCACGTAGACCCAGGCGGTGGTCGTGGCGCTGGTGACGCGGATGGTGCCGGCAAGCGTGAGGAGGCCGGAAGGCTTGTCGATGCGGATGCGGGGCAGGAGGCCTGTGATGCGGGTGGCATTGCCGGTGAAGAGCTGATTGCCTGCTCCCACAATGCTGAGTTGCGCGGTACCGCCATCGAAGGTGGATTCCTGCACGATGTCTCCGTGCGCGAGGAGAGTGCCGGAGGCGGAGACGGTGGCCTGGGAGAGAAGTCCGTCTTGCAGCGTGAGGGTGCCGTTGACGATAAGCACATCGGAAGCGGCGATGGTCTTGGTGGCGGAAGGGTTGGCATTGATCGTCAGGTGATAAAGAGAGAGCGTCTCCAAAACGTTGATGGTGGCTGCCGCTCCTCCCAAGACGACCGTAGCGGTCCCCGCACTGAATGTCCCGCCGGAGATGGTGACGGCGCCGTTGATGGTGAGTGAGTGATCGTTGAGGACGAATGATCCTCCGGCCTGCGTGAAGGTGGTGATGGTCAGCGGTCCTGCAAGGGTTCCCGTACCGGTATATCCCGCTGCGATGTTGATACCGGAGA
The DNA here is from genome assembly GCA_964478005.1 of uncultured Candidatus Peribacteria bacterium. Lineage (GTDB taxonomy): Bacteria > Patescibacteriota > Gracilibacteria > Peribacterales > Peribacteraceae > JAKQEM01. The sequence goes on along the minus strand of CAYZGJ010000013.1, from coordinate 8,001 downwards.
TGACGGTGGCGGGGTTGATGGAAACGTCATTGACGCAGTTACTCACGAAGAGTGCTATGTCCGCGCTGCCCGGGACACTCGCTCCGCCGTTGACGCCGCAGGCATTGGCGGCCGCGGACCAGTGAGCAGCATTCGTCCACTCTCCTCCCTGTGGCCCCACCCAGTAGCGGTTGGCGGCGGAGGCGGAGGGGATACCGAAACCCGCTCCGCACACGAGCAGGGAGAGAAACAGCAGTTGGCGAAGGCAGCGCATCGAAAATCACCTTACAACAGCAAGCGTGTTCGATCAACAATCAATGGTCTACGCGACCATTACCTGTACGACGGCACAAGCGCAGATCCTATATGTTTTCCCCAAACCCTATCAACCATGTGACGAATCGTCCTCGTCGACGTATACTGCTGTGAGCGATACACCGTCGCTCTTTCCCCTTCTCTCTTCCCCCTCTCCCCTATGCCCCGTCGTCTCCCTTCCCTCATCGGCATCGCGGCTGCATTCGTGCTGCTGCCGGCCTTCGCGCTGGCGCAGGAAACCGCGCCGGCTGATTCCGGCGCCACCCAGAACATGCTGGACATACTCACCGACGAGAAACCCGCCATCCTGCCCGCCCCTCCCGTCATGGACGGACGCGGCGGCGGAGGCGTGGGCATTTCCTTCCCCGGCCCGATGGGCGGCGTGCAGGTGGATGCCTCCGTCACCCGGGATGTCACGCCTGATTTCATCGCGCTCAATGTCTACTGCGACGCGGGACGCCGGGAGAACCGGGACACCGCGCGCGAAACGCTGCAGCAGATCGAGCGGGACATCCGCGCGTTCGTGGGCAGCGACGGCCGCGTGCGGCGCACCGGCGGCATCGGCCTGTACCCCGTGTTCGATCAGGCGGGCGGGGAGACCGGCAGCTACGGCGGCAGCCTCAATCTCCTGATCCGCATCATCCGCCCCACCGCCGCAGAGCGCATCTACACCTACGTGGAAGACAAGAACTGCAGCCCCAACTGGGACGTGCGCCTCGTGGACACCAACGCCCACGAATCGACGGTCATCGATGACCTGACCCGCCGCCTGCAGCAGCGCAAGGAAGTCTTCGAGAAGCTCCTCAGCCGCCGCCTGACGCAGGTGGTCAGCGCCTCGCTCTACACCTGGGTGGACGGCTACTCCACGTACGATCCGTCCGTGAACAAGGCGGAAGCCACCACGACCCTCTCCGTGTCCTACAGCCCCGGCGAAAACGCGACGATCCGGACGCCGAGAAACTGAGCCGCGCCCCTCCGCGGGTGCGGGAATGGAGAGTGGAGAATGACAAACGCACAGCACCGGCAATCAAACGCAGTGGCGACCGTGTCACTGCGTTTGGTAGTGCGTGGAATCGGATGGATGTCTTACCGCCCCTCAAACACCATCGGCTTGCTCATGACCTTCAGCGGTTCGATGAGAATGACGATGGTGATGGAGCCGCGCGGGAGCATGCGGACGGTGGCTTGGCCGTTCACGAACGCTGCGACGCCGAGCGTCTCCGGCTGGAACTCCGCATCGCCGAACGCGGTGCGCATGTAGAGCTTGCCATTCAGTCCCGCTGCGTCTGCGACGTTGCCGTTGGCATCGAGGAGCGTGACGGTGATGTCCTGCCACTGCCGCGCGCCGAAGCTGCCGGAGTGATCGATGCGCGCGGAGACGACGGGCCGCGCGACGGGAGCCGTCTTGGGCTCGGGCTGAGCCGCCGACTGGCCCGCGTCGGCCACGGTATCGACGTGCACGATCACCGGCACGGACGCCGGAGTGGGCGCCGGAGCAGCGGAAGGAATCGCCTGGGGAATCGGCGTGGTGACCGGAAGCCTGGCGACGGTCGGCGCCTGCTGCGCCTGATTGGCGGCCATGCGCGCGGCAATGCGGGCCTCGCGGCGCTCCCCGGGCGTCATCTGCTTCTGGGTGACGGTCTTGTTCACGCCCTCCCGGAGCGTGGGGGCGGGGTGATTCGCCTGGACGTAGAGCATGGGATGCACCGTGAATGCGTAGCCGCGGTCGCTGTGCAGGCCGGCGTTGATCGCCTGGGCGGTATTCATGCCGGCGGAGCGCGCCTCGGTGTAGCTGAATGCCCAGTAGGGATGCCACGGCGCTTCGTCGCGGTCGATCTGGAAGTGCAGGTGGGGACCCGTGGCGTACCCGGTCTTGCCGGAGAGGGCGATGGTCTGGCCTTTCTGCACGATGTCTCCTTCCCGCACCAGGTGCTCGCTGAGGTGCGCGTACCCCGAGTGCAGGACCGTGGTGCGCTGCGGCATGTCGGGATCCGGCGCATGCGGATGCCGGATGACGATGAGCTTGCCGAATCCGCCCGGATCCTCCGCCACCCGGGTCACGATGCCGTTCATCACGCTGCGCACGGGTGTGCCCTCCGGCACCCGGATGTCCACGCCGATATGACTCCCCTCCCCTTCGGCGCCCGTGGCATAGGACCCCATGTGGCCGACCGAGTACACGTCCCCGGCAGGGGCGTCCTGATAGGACAGCCGCTGCTGGCGCACGTCGTAGACTGGCAAAGGCACCAGCAGGTCGCGCGGAACCTGGCGGAACGTATGCAGCTCCAGACTGCCGCCGTAGGCGGACCACCGCGAGTAGTCGGGCACCTGCGCGATGGGCGTCACGGTCCCCGTGTAGGTGATCAGACTGTCGTCATACTGCCCCAGGGCCGCCTTCCAGAACGCGTACCACCCGTGCTGCCCCACCATGTTTCCCGCGATGAACGCCGTCAGCGAGAGCGCCGCCACGAAAAACGACGCCTTGTTCTTCAGGTACGAGAGCGCCTGGTGCGGCTGCTCCCCTGTCCGCCGGAGGGATCGCGACTGGAATCCGGTACGCGTGCGCGAGGAACGGGTGCTCGTCGGAGACATACGGTAGGATGTGGATGTGTGTACAGCACCATCATATCATAATGATTGAAATTGTCAATGCATGACCGCATCCATCAATGGCTTCCGGACGCAGAGAAGACGCAATTCTCGGGCGAATCCCTGGCGCGCACGCTCTACGCCTTTCCCGTCGATCTGCTCCTCAGCGGCGACCTGGGCGCGGGGAAGACGACGTTATTGCGCGGGCTCGCGCGGGGGCTGGGCATCGCCGGGCCCGTGGTGAGTCCGACCTTCGCGCTGGAGCAGCACTACGTCACGTCCGCGGGCATCCCCTTCGTCCACATCGATTGCTACCGCCTCACGCAGCGTCAGGCGCACGACCTCCTCGCCGGCACCGACGACCACGCCGGCATCCGCTGCATCGAGTGGGCGGATCGGTTGGAACATCTGCCCGCCGGACCACGCATCATCATTCACCTGAAAGAAGAAGGCGACGGACGGGCGTTGGACATCCGTTTCGAAGACGTGGCGATTCCCACCGACGCACAAATTGAAGAGTGGCGCGCGGAGGTCCGCCTGCCCGCGCACATCGCCGCGCACTGCGATACGGTCGCAACCGTGGCGGATGCCTGCGCGCAGGATCTTCTCAGGCGCGGAATCCTGCTCCGGCCCCATCTCCTGCGGCAAGCAGCGCGGCTGCACGACCTGCTGCGGTTCGTGGATTTCAAGAAGCCGCAGGGATCGGAAGCGGACATACGAGTATGGGAGAACATCCGATCACAATTTCCTGACTTGCGCCATGCGGATGCCTGCGCGGCATTGTTGCGGACACGCGGATGGGACGCAGCAGCCACAATTGTCGAGGCACATGGCGAGCGCATCGTCTCGATCGCGCATCCGACCATCGAACAGGAACTGGTCTATTACGCGGATAAGAGAGCTGCATTGGATCAAATCGTCAGCGTGGCAGAGCGCATGCAGGAATTCGTTGAGCGCCACGGTCCATCTGCTACAGAACACGCAACATTGATTCTTGAGGTGGCCCTGGCCATTGAACAACGCCTCTTCCCCGACGGTCCGCCGCTGTAACGGTGTATACTCCCCCGCATGCGTCCCCTTCTGTTCTCTCTCCTGCTCCTGCTCCCCCTCTCCGGTGCCGCACAGGAAGCGGGCGAGGAGCAGACCTTCGAAGCGCGCATCACGGAAGCCGTGCTGCAGACCTGCGACGGCGCGCCGTGCGTGCATCTCTCGCTCATCGGAACGGGCGGCGATTTCCGCGGCACGGCCTTCTCCGTCACCCTGCGGGAAGCGGATGCGCTGGGCGGCCGCCTGGAGAGCTTCGACCCGGGCGACCGCGTGATTGTGCAGACGGAGGAAATTCAGGGGGAACGCCGGTACTTCGTCTCCGACCGGGTACGGCGGCCCGCCCTGGCCTGGCTCGGCATTCTCTTCATCATCAGCGTCATCCTCTTCGGGGGCATCGGCGCGCTGCGGTCGTTCATCGGTACCGCGGCCAGCTTCCTCGTTCTCTTCTTCCTCATCATCCCGGCGATCCTGCGGGGCATCTGCCCCCTGCTCGTCGCCATCATCGGTTCCATGATCATCATGCTGCTGGCCTTCACCACTGCGCACGGCATCAATCGCAAGACGGCAGCGGCTCTGGCCGGGACGACCATCAGCCTGATCCTCACCGGCATCCTCGCCCGCCTCTTCACCGCCGTGGCCGCACTGGGGGGCGTCGCGCAGGAGGAAACGCTCTTTCTCCTCAGCGAATTCCCCGGCATCGACACGCGCGGGCTGCTGCTGGCCGGCATCCTCATCGGCACGCTGGGCGTCCTCGACGACGTCACCATTTCCCAATCCTCCGCCGTCATGGAGCTGAAGAAAGCCAATCCCGGCCTCGGCGCGCGGGAGCTCTACCGGCGCGCGTTGCGCATCGGCTCCGACCACATCGCCGCCACCGTCAACACCCTGATCCTGGCGTACGCCGGCGCCTCCCTGCCGTTGCTCCTCCTCCTGGTGGGCGTGCCCGCCGGGGAATCCTGGCTCACCATGATCAACCGCGAAATCCTCGCCACCGAAATCGTCCGCACGCTGGTCGGCTCCATCGGCCTCCTCTCCGCCGTCCCCCTCACGACGCTCTTTGCGAGCAGATTGGCGAACCTTGAGCAGAATAGTGTAGGATAAAGCTTATGGGTGTCACTCCTTGTTTAAGCGGTTCATGGACAGGGTGCCTGCTGACAGAACCCAACTTCATTGTCTTCTTGTTATCTTTGGAAGTGCTGGTGCTGGTTCTACCCTTTTTGCTTCTTCGCATTCTGCTCGGCACGCTCTTTAAAAGAAAGGAGGGAGGCACGTTCATCAATCTTGTTTCCATCATCGTATTGATGATTCTCCTGGGATTCTACGTCGGACCCATGGCAATGGCAGTGGTGACAATGGGAGTCGATTGGCAAATCGTATTCGGCATGCACTTCCTCAGCCCTCTGATTGCTGCACTCCTCACTTTTTCAACGTTCCAGATAGCGGATGCAATCTCTGATAGACAGCAGAAGATGCGTTTTCTCATTGGCATAGTCATTGCCCTTGTAGCATTCGTTGCTGGCTATTTGGTACTCAACCAATCACATACGGTAGATTTCGTTATTCCTTAAGAATGCGTGGCAATGAATAGAATACATGCAATGCCCACCCATTGGCCGCATTCTCTACGATGCAACCAGCCTTATGTATCTAGACCCCTCTGATGCACTATTTCCATATTCGCAACACTATTGCATCTGCAATTGCATTGCAGTACAGTGCCGCCATGTCCCCCTGCTCCCACACCGCCATTCTGGACCGCAGCGCGCTGCGCTCCACCCCGCAGCGGCGGCTGGTCATGGACGCGCTGCATAGGATGAAGGAACCCGTGTCGCCGTATGACATCGGGAAATTTCTGGAAGAGCAGGGCGATCCGGTGCATCCGGTCACCATCTACCGCATCACGGAACAGTTTGAGAAGCTCGGCATCCTCCATCGCCTGGGCAGCGGACGGCTTTCCCTGTGCAAGCACCCAGAGCAGAACGGTGCGCACGGCTACCTGCGTTGCAGAGCGTGCGGCTCCGTGACGGAGTTCCAGAATGAACACCTGCAACGCCTCACGGCAAATATCGCCGGCGAGCACAACTATCAATCCCCTTCCCCTCTCGTCGAAATCACCGGCCTCTGTCCCTCCTGCATTTCTTCATCCATTTCCAAAGAAAATTTCTGATGTTTGACATTTGACATTTGTCCTTTGCAATTCGTTAGCCTCATTATCAATTATCCATTTTCCATTATCCATTATGCTGAGCTCCCTCCCCTTCCTCGTTATCGCCGGCACCGGCGCGGTCAGCCTGGTGTCCCTCATCGGCGCCGTGCTCTTCACCGTGAATCAGCGCAGACTGAAACGGCTGCTCTTCCTGCTGCTGAGCTTCGCGGTGGGCGCGCTGCTGGGCGACGTGTTCATCCACATGATTCCGGAAATGATGGAGGCGGATGCCCTGGCGGTTCCCTGGCCCCTGCTCATTCTGGCAGGCGTCATGCTCTCCTTCATCCTGGAGAAGTTCATCCACTGGCGCCACTGCCACGACGAAGCCTGCGCGGAGCACATTCACCCGGTCGGGACCATGAATCTCATCGGGGACTTCTTCCACAATGCCCTGGACGGCATGCTGATCGCGGGCAGCTTCGCCGTCAGCATCCCCGTGGGCGTCGCGACGACCCTGGCGGTACTGCTCCACGAGATTCCGCAGGAAATGAGCGACATGGGCATTCTGATCTACAGCGGATTCAGCCGGACGAAGGCAATCGTCTTCAATCTCCTCATGGGGCTGGCCGCCGTTGCCGCCGCGGCGCTCGTGTTGGCCTTCGGCAACGCCGTGCCGCAGCTGGGCGCGTACATCCTGCCGCTGGCCGCGGGCAACTTCCTGTACATCGCCGGCTCCGACCTCATCCCCGAACTCCACCGCGACAACGGCACGGCCCGCTCCGCGCTGCAGCTGCTGGCCATCCTCCTCGGCATCGCGCTGATGGCGGCGTTGACGATGCTGGAGTAACGGACGTCTGCATTCCATGGTCAAGCATGCATGGGCATGACACGTAAGCAGTGGCCCGAGCGGGCCGGCATCGAAGATACGATGTCTTTCCCTCCGACATTCCCACAGGCATCAGGAAGCTGGTCGTGCGGTTCTATTACATCCTCCACGGCGCCGCCTCGCTCAGGAGAAGACGCACGTACTCCTGCCAGCTGATGAGCGGAATGAGCGGGAGCAGCAAGAGAACGGACAGGGAAAATCCCAGCAGCACGATGGCACATTTTTCGGAGAAGACCAGCCCCCTGCCGATCAAGCGGTTCTTCTCACGCAAGTAGGATTCCATGTGGAAGAACACATGGAGAAAATCCGTGAGGATCTTCATCTTCGGCAGCGTCACGCCGATGCCGCGCGTCACGGTAAAGATGGCCAGCGGCAATCCGCCGACTGCCGAGCCCAGCAGGATGTCGGGGTGCAGCACCATGGCGAGCGCCCAGGCAAACAGCAGGAGGCTCCCATCGATGAGGTGCGCGCGCACGACGCCTTCCAGCGTGCCCGCCCACCCGCGGCGGTGCACTTCCCGCTCCTTCAGTACGTCCAGCACCACGCGGACCGCGATGAGCATGGCGAAGAATCCCAGCCGGAACATCGCGGCAAGCAGAAAAGACAAGACGAGAAACCCTGCATGAATGGCGGGCAGATCATCGTGATCCTGCACCACGGCACGGATCGACCGGGTGACGAATGAAGCATTCTGTTTCATATTATTGTTATTATATCATACTAATATAGTTGTGCAACTCCCAGCACGTGAATATACCTGCGGCAGTATGCAATTGCTTTCAACCCTGATTGTATAAAAGAAGCATAATTGCTATAATTATCAATTCTTTGACAAACACCCACACCCGTACCGGCAGGCGTGCGCGCCTTTCCTCCGGTCTCCCCCGGAAGCTGCTGGCGACCATCACGCACAATCACGACGTCCGCTTCGGGCTGGTGATCGGATTGATCGTGGAACTCCTGCTGGCGCTCCCCCTTCTCGCGCTCGCCTCGGTCTCGCTGCAGTCTGCGTTGGCGGTCCTGACGCTGCTCCTGGCCG
>CAYZGJ010000012.1:0-22587 GCA_964478005.1 uncultured Candidatus Peribacteria bacterium | reverse complement strand
ATCTATCGCTTTTTGCTCGTTGCTCATGTAATCATACCTACGATCACTCTGCTGTTTTTCAATGACTTTCTTTACTAATTTCGCTAAATCCCCATTTTTCTCCTCAGACAAAATGGGGAACTCAGCAATATCTCCAGGCATGGCATGCACGGTATGATTGATAAATTCTTTCATTATGTAACGAAGTAGCCTTGAGGAAAGCACCGCTAATAACCAATGAAGACTTAAATTATCACAGAAGATCCCAGAGCCTTCTTTATCAAATGGACCAATCGATAGGAGGCGAAAGGTGGGTGCATATATGCCTGTCGGCGAGAAAGTGATTCCCCTCCTAAAATAATAGGAGGTATTTTGAAAGCGAGAACAAGGTCTATCGTCACCTCCATCAATTCCGTCGGCCTGATTACGCTGTTTTGTTGTTAGATTTTTTAGTCTATGAACTGATTCCATACTCCAGTCGATATAATACTCTGTAGGCACGTAATAATTCGGCATCCAACCACTATCAGTATCACTTTCACCTCCTTTGTCGTAAGGAATTATGTATCTGCCCTCAAACCAAAGATCGGCATCAAAGTCAGTCTCTACTTTTGATTTATGTATACCCCTTTCCACAATCTTATTGCGCTTTTCTACATTACCAGAAATGTTGTCCAAGTCCCTCGGAGTAAGAACGAAATCGCGCATATCTTCTATACTCCTATAGCTGCCTCTTACATGTGGTTCCTGGAATAAGTAATGCATATTATCTCCTGTAGCAAGCCCCTGCTTCACATCGGCAAAACCTCCGAATCGCGCCAGCTTCACAACTTTTCCATTCATCTCAATATTTCGTATTTCTACCTCTTTTTCTTCTCTAATTTCACCGATGCGCTCTAGTTGTTTTTGGCATGTCACATCATTCATTAACAAAAAAAGTTTTGGACTTGCGACGAATATTGGTGCATTTGAATACGACGTTATGAGTGATTGCGGATAACAATAAACAGCATGCTTTGGTGTAGCTTCTCCAACAAAACTAGATAGAGTATACAGCTTTTCTTTCAGTTCATCTGATTCCCTGCGTGTGGAAATATTGGTCAGATCCGCAGCTATCAATTGATGTCCGGATTCTGCCTTGGCATTGGTCAATAGAAACACACACGCATTCACCATTACATTGAATGTATCTGCGTGAAGTCGAATGAAGTGATGCAAGGATGTTGCCACCAGTTGGCTCCGAAGAGGCCTATGTGATTTGATCGTCATGAACGTATCTGAAACCACAAAGCACATCACACCCCCCGGCTTAAGAAATCTCTTGAGAGTGGTGGACATAAACACGCCATAACTGTCGCGACTTTCAAGGCCATGCTGCTCCACAATCTCTTTTTCAACTTTTACCCCGTAAGGCGGATTTGCTATGGCAATATCAAATCCGCCCTTCTCCCGAAACACTTCTGCAAAGTGCAGCTTTGGGATGAAGAGCTTGTGCATGCCATGCTTTACTTTTCCCTCAAGATCTTCCAACTCTTGGAAAGTTTTCTGAAGATCCTTCATTTTTTTCGGGTTCCCCGTGATATTTTTTAGTTGCTCCTCAGCCTGATTTCGCAAGTCTGAAATGCGAGCTTCAAATATTTCGCGCTCAAGTCGATCAAATCCCTCTCGTAACTCTGTTCTCCTGCTTTCGCTTTGCTCCTCAAAGTATTCATCAACAATTTCGCGCATCTGTATCATTATTGAAGATGCTTGTGATTGACCCAGTTCGAATGACATCTGTTCACTGGGCTGATCATTGAGCATCGAAAGTTGACTTGCAGACTGTGCAGAAATTTTTGCAGTCAAGTATTCATCAGTAATGATAGGAAACCCCGCGACCCGCTCCTCGAGAGAATTTCCCAGTCGAAACTGAAAATCGAGATTTGGAAGCGGCTCCACATCCTCAATTTCATAATCCACTACCAGTGAGAGCCAGAGTCGCAATTTTGCCATTTCAACTGCTCCGGGATCGATATCCACTCCGTACAGATTGTGCTTAATAATCTCTTTTTTTAGCTCAGCATCATTTCTACTGGGCCCCACTGACACGCCTAACAATCTGCGAATTTTTGCAATTTCATGAAGAGCACCTACGGGAAAAGCCCCGCTTCCCACAGAGGGATCAAGAATCTTTACTGAGCGTAGTTTCCCATCAATGAGACGCTTTTCAGGCAGAGTCAATTCCTCTGCTGAATCGTCATAAATGACACTCTCAAGATGTTTTCGCTGAATATCTGTTTCATTCACCAGGAACTGCAGGAGTGAGCTGCACACCATAAAATGTACAACGTCTCGTGGAGTGTAAAAAGTCCCTTTTGCATTTCGCTCCTCTTCTTGAAGTAAATTTTCGAAGACTTTGCCGAGCATTTCGGGATCAATAGAGACCTCCTTATCTAGGGGTGTGTCTTCCTCTATGGTAAAATTATAGATTTCGAGGAAATCATTAATGAGACTCTGAAAGTATTCATCAGGTATATGAATAATTGGAAACTCACGCTCAAGTTCATGCCGCTCAAACAGACCACCATTCAGATATGGAATTGCCTGAAAAACGTCGCGAAGACCTGATCTTTGGTCCTTTGGCTTTGCAAAAACTTCAAAGAACAATGTTTCAAAGAAATTGGAAATTAGTGGAGTACTCTTCTTGTCAGTTATGGCTTCTTTAATGAAAGATATATTCCCATTGAGCCAACCCTTTCGCTGTAAAAAGTATATAAAGAAAATCCGTCCAAGAAGTGTGAAACAATATTTGTTGATCATTTCCTGCTCTTCACCACGATCTTTCAGAACATTCACTATCGCTATATTATTTTTGATAAACAGAATCTTGAGTTGATCAAAGTACTCGCGAAACTGCTCATAGAAATCTTCTGTGACAACTTCAACAGAAAAACGTGACTGCAGTTCTTCAAAATTCTTAATCTTATCCTTTTGAACTAAATACTGCGTGGGAGTCTTGATCTTGGCGTCGGGACCAAGAAAATATGAATAGCGACGAGGATTGGAATACTCACGTTTTACAGCATCTTCCTTGTTCCAATTAAACTCCACCGTCACCAAGGACAACCGGTAATTGGGCGATGCGTCCGTCACGAAGAAGATGAGCGCATTGCGGATGTTGTGCGCGGCTAACAGGCGAAAGGCTTCGCGAGAGAGTGAAATGCGGGGATCATTCTCGGATTGATGTCGCACTTCAAAGATCTGCAATCTATTGAGGGAAGGCACGGTGCCAAGCTTCGAGACTGTCTGTATCAAGCGGGGTGAAAACCCCGGCAGGATGTTTTCCTCGATATCTTCTTGGTAGTCATCCGGCAGGAATCCCCGCAGGAACGCGAGTGCAGACTGCCTGTCATAGCGAGCAGAAAAATCCATGGATTACGGGAGCTCTTCGGCAAGGATCAGTGTCTCCTCTCCGTCTTCCACCATCTTCGCTTTGGCGAGGAGGCGACGCAAATAGGCACGGGATACATCCGCCTGTAATGCCGTCACCTGAACGGCAAGATCTTGCTGCTTGATGGCACGGATGCTCTTGAGATGATGATCAGGAAGCGCCTGCAAGTCGCGCACGACCGTGAGGAGATCCTGCAAATACTCTTCGTGTTCCGGCAGCGAACCGGATGTGAGCATGGCCTCGATCTTGTCGATGGTATTACGCAAACCGGAATCATTGGGCACGGTTGTGCGACTGGAGAAAAGATGATCGCGCACGGCGAGGTAGACCGGCTCAAACGCGGTGCTGACAGGCTCTGCTCTCTCGTCGGGCTCCGCCCGGAAGATCTGCAGTGCCTCCTGTACGGAGAGTGATCGGATCTCCTGAGGGGATGTGCCGATTTTGAAGGTGTACTCTTCCCCCTTCTTCCCAAAGATCACCACACCTTTCTGTTCCTGCTCCTGCGTGCGCCGTATACGCGAGCGCTTGGGAATGGCCTGTGCCACTTGGAGCAATGCACTGTTGGCGCGCAGTTCCCGCTCGTATGTATCCCGAAACTTCGCATCCCAGGACAGTTCTTCACTGGCGCTCTCGGCTTCCTGAAACTTCCGCGCGTGGAAAGATTCCAGCGTTTCCCCATCCGATAGGTACATGGTGTCTTCCCCCATGATGGCATTGTGCATGTGCATCTTGAACTCCGAAATTTCCCGCGTGCGCGTCTCGGTCTCTCCGATGAAACTGGGGAAGTAGTGATAGATGAACAGCTCATCAAACACTTTACGATTGATGCGATTGATGCGCCCCACGCGCTGCACCACGCGCATGGGATTGTAGGGAATATCGTAGTTGATGACGGTACCGGCGCGGTTGAGGTTGTACCCTTCGGAAATGGCATCGGTGGCAATGAGCAGCCGAAAATCATCAACCTGCTCTGGTGCGCTGGCATCGAAGTTGGCTCGGATGGCCTGCTTGTTGCCCGCGCTGGCATGGCCCGAGTGATATCGGAAAGTGGGGAACACATCTTGGAGGCGTTCATAGAGATAGTCGGCCGTATCCGAGAATTCCGTGAAGACGACAATCTTACGTTCCGGATCTTCCCCAAATTGCTTCGCCAACTCTTCTGCAAAGTGCTCCAGCTTCACATCATCGCGAATACCTTCCCGAAACCATTCCTCCTGAATCTCTTTGAGCAGCGCAATGTCATGTTCCAGGTCAATGAGAAAATCTGCGCTGAGATCCGCAGCCGCAATGGTGCGCAATCCCTTCTGCTTCAGTGCGATGAAGTCCGCATTTTCATCCAGCATACGGCGCGCCTCTTCCTGCTCTTCTCCTTCCAGCGTATCGTCCAGAAATGCATCGGGGTCCGGAATGGTTCCTTTCTTGAACAGCGGAACCACACCCTGCTTCGTGTACCAGTCATGAATGATTTCTGACGAGCGAATCATCGCATTGAGCGTCTTCTGAAATGCAAAGGCGGAACTTTCGAAGCGCCGCACCAGCAGCCGGCGCATGAATCCCGACGTGTTTTCCTGTCCTTGCCGGAGCAGGTTCTCCCCTCCGAACTCCTCTCCCAGCTCCCTCCTTCTTTCGGCATTTTCAATGTACAGCGCAGGTTTGTATCGTGCTCCCAGGAACCCGCGGTAACCGCTTCCTTCCGAGGGGCTGATTTTCTCGAGTGTATCAATGTATCGCTCGGCCAATTCGGCAGGAAGAATGTACTCCAGTGATCGGGGGGGATGCACAATAGGAAATTGAATTCCCTGCTGTTGCACATCATCCCAATACACGCCAATTTCCTTCAGGTCGAGACGTGACCTTCGAATGAGCACGGGCTCCAGAATATCCCGGATCTGGGCGGCGACTTCCTTCAGTTGTTCCGCGCTTTGCGCGGATGTGATCTTCTTTTCCTTCCGCTCTCTCCGGATGCGCTTGTCTTCGATGCTGAGTTTATAGAAACGATAACTGAGGCTTTCCACCGTCTGGATACTGCTCTTGGCGGGAATCTGAAATAGCTTGATGAGGGAGAAGACATCGCTGGGACGATTGTTGAAAGGCGTTGCAGAAAGCAGCACAACCTTGTTGCCCTGACAGAGCTTGTGCAGGTCTGCATAGGCTTCGGTCTGCTCATTCCGATACTTATGCGCTTCATCCACAATGATCAGATACTGCTGTCCCTCGCGCGTGGATGCCAGTGCCTGCTGGATTGAATTACTTCCAAATACCTCTGCAGTGAAATCAAATTCCTGCTTGTACTCTTTCCATTGAGTGTGCAGGTGTGGCGGTGCCAGGATAATCGTCCGTAGTCCTACATTGTGGGCAACTGCAGAGGCGATGATGCTTTTTCCCAAACCCACCACGTCTGCGACAATCACACCCGAATGCTTCTCGATCATTTCCAGCGCTTCCCGAATCGCATCTTCCTGATACCGCAAATTCAAGAATCGATTCCCTGTAATCTCTTCCGGAAGTTTCACGCGGATCTTCTTTTCCAGTGAAAAATATTCATGCAGCACGCGCAGATAGAGCGCATACGGAGAAGGCAACTGATTGATCCAAACCTTCTGCACCACTTTTTCCTCAAACTCACGGTAGTGTTCCTGGTCTGCCAGTGGCAATGCGACATCCCATAATTCATTGAAGAGTTGCATTGCTTCCAAAAAATGTGACTTGTCACGCGAGCTCACATTGATTTCGTGCCGGTTGCGTAGACCCGCAATGGAGAGATTGCTGGACCCTGTGATGAGTGCGCCGGGATACTCGCCCTGTTCACTGTGGTCATCTTCCTTTTCGAAAAGGTACAACTTGGCATGATTGGGTTCGAGTGTTTTGCGGATTTCCAACGTACCATCTTGAATCTTTTCCAAAAACATGCGCCATGCATTCTGCTGTTCCTCTGCATCAAAGAGTCCTGTCTCGCAGGCGCTGTGAACCATGGATGCATAGCCTGATTCCCGCTTTTCCTGATTGGTGGTGCTGCGTTTCTGTGCATACACGGGCGCAATTTCGTGAATGGCATTGGCAATGCGCCGCTCGGTTTCCATGCCGATCAATACGCGCATCTTCTTATCGCGCACATTCTCATAGATCTCTTTAAAACCTGAGAAGTAGAAAAAGCCAACAAGAAAGTGGAGCGCTTTGGTGTGGGACATCATATTCCCCATCACTTCACCCAGAAGCCGCTCTTTATTGGTGATGAACTGGGTCGTCATAGTATGACTGCAAGTGTACGTTTCTCCCCCCAAAAGACCAATTGCTTTTGTATTGGCTTGTAGCGGCCGAAACATCCCAAGTTACACTTCCGCCCCGGCCCTCCAAGAAAACCTTCCGCCCCAAACGTTCACTTGGCTCGCGCCGTAGTACACCGTCCCGCCCCCCAATCTCCCCCATGCCCTGTTCGCGCCCCTTTCCCTTGCCTCCCCGCCACGCACCATTACACTACCCGACCAATGGAAAAACGATCCCTCATTACCTTTTGCCTGGATACGAACGATGCGTTGCGGAAAATATCCTGCAAGTCCATGGCACAGCTATCGGAAAAGAGCCGCATCGCCGTTGCCTTGGAATACCTTCGACGGCAGCTTCTAATCCGAGATACGGTAGAAAGGATTCTGGACAACGTAGCGGATCAGCGTGTTATTGCAATTATCCAAGATATTTATCGTTTGGAATTGGATGCTGCAGATGAGCGGACAGCGGATTATCTGGATTATCTGGACGATGTTGTGGGCAATCCCACACCCGATCAACAGGCAACCGCCATCGTTCTGGCGGAGACCAGAAATGAGGTTGAGGCGCGTTTCCATTCATTTACACATCCTGCATTCAGAATCTCACCGCTCAAGCCGCTTCTCTACCGCGACACACCGTGGGTTTCTTCCATTCCGATAGATGAGCGGCGGGCAATGTTTCAAGAAATCATGAGGGACGTGAAAGAGACCTCTTGGGAACAATGAACAATCAGGCCATACCTTGTCCCCCTTGATGCCCCCCCGCCGTCAGACCCCCCCGGCTCACCCGAACGAAAGCAGCGCATGGAGTACGCCGGAGTGGAAGCGAAGTTCTGCGGTGGTGCGTTGCGGCAGGCGTTTGGTGAGAATGCCCGTGCGCGTTTCGATGAACCACAGCTTCTCCTCCTTGGATGCATTGAAGCGCGTCCGGAATGATGCGCCATCCTGTCGGCGTTTGGGGGCTCCGTGCGCCACCCACCTTCGCTCCTCGGCTTCGCTCGGAGCTACGGCGGGCAGGCAGGGGGTGTAGAGGCGTTGCCCGATCCTGCCAAACAGTACAGAGGTGCATTGAGGGGGGTTTTCCGCGACCATCATTCCCATGAAAGCTCGTCCGGAGGTGATTTGGTTCGCGGTGATTTTTCTTTGCTTCTTTCTTTTGTATGGCTGACAATAGAAAGAAGGTATCTCATTCCTCCGACTGCCTTCGCTCCGGCAATTGTCCACACTCTGATTGACGAAGAGCTTCTTTCTTCCTATACTACAGATACTAACGGCTTCGGCCTCCGAGGACTCCGCCCCAAGCGGGGTCTGATATTTTGAAGAGAGCGAATCATATGTGAAACAGTTGCAAACCAGTGCGAGAGAATGCCGGGCTCCTTCCGTCACTATTATTACGATCCTCGTCCTCTCCTCTTCTCCCCATGCGTCCCAAGGAGACAGCACCGGCCACCGAAACGCAGATGAACGCCGCCCTGCAAGAACGATTCGACGAAGCCCTGGAAGAAGGGAAGGGTGATGTGCAGCGCGCGCTGGAAGCAATGATTCACTATGCGAAGAGACTGCCGTATCCAAAAAAAAGAAGTGAGGATGCGCCCAATTCAAAAATCCAAGCTATGCAATTGGTGAGGCGGGAGCTTCAAAGGCAGCGCATCACGCAGGAAACGTACGACGCACTCATTGGTCTTCTGACGGATGGGAAGATTGACCCGGCTGAGAAGCGGAGACGCAACAGTGAACGAAATGTAAGAACAAAAGCACCCGGCAGGGCTGCCGGTTCCATCAGTCCGGGCACAGCCGAACGGAGGGGATGGGAGCATGTCGAAAACGAGTGAACATCGGGTGATCAACCGAGGGCGCCAGTGCGAAAGAGAGCGAATGTGGGAGATGCGGAAAAACGTACCCTTCACTCTTCCAACGCCGCTGCCCGCGCCGCAGCGTATCCGCAGTGTTCACAGTCGCAGGAAGGCTCAGGTGGAGAGGCGCTGTTCAGGCAGGCATGTATCTGACCAATGGTCTGCTCCACCCACGCGTCCGTACCGGTATAGGGGATAATCTGACTGTCAAACTCCAAACGATTATGGAATGCATCCCGGTTCTTCAGAGCATTCACATACACAAAGTATCCGGTATCGGAAACGGCAAACCCCTGACGGCGCAGCAACCACTGATACACTTCCATCTGATTTCTATATGACTGCTTCCACGGCGTGTCTTCCATGATGTCGATCTCTTTGGCAGTGCTGGTAGATTTGTAATCCACTACGTGAAGTATCCGATCCCGTCCTTGCCAGATGTCATCTACGGCGCCGTAGATCAAGAGCCGGGTTTCGTCGTGCACCGTGCGAATACCTTTGAAGGTATTGCGCCAGTCTTCAATGCACTCATGTTGAAACGGCACGGCCTGCACTCCGAACTGATGCATGAGGGGATGACTCTGCTGCGTCGCCCGATACCGATCAAACTCTTTCTTGAGCAACGTATCCGTCGCGGAGTTGAGGCTGAAAGCCGGACCGGAGACGGCACCCACGCCCTTCACGCGGTCGAGCCAGAAGCAGCGCTGACACTTCAAAAAAGCATCAATCTTGCTCCGACTGATTGGAAAGGGCTTTTCCGATGACGGATCGTAGCAGGACTCCGGTTTGCGGGTGCGGTAGGCCATAAGGATAGAAGTGTAGCGAAATGGAGTACCAGCGAAAGGGTTCGGTTTGGCCTGATATTCCTTGCCTCCCCGCGCCGCTCCTCTACAGTGCGCGCCCCTATGCACGCCCTTTCTCTTCCTCAAATCTGCACAATGCTGCAAGAGCAAACGGCACCGGATGGGTACCGGGTCATTGCGGGATGTCCGGAAGGGGTCCAGCAAACGCATGCATTGGTGTACATCCAGCACCGCCAACTTGTGCGCGTCGAGATGCAGATGCTCGTCCGGAATTTGAATACCGACCAGCGCGCTGCATTGCGCAGGATGATGCGGCGGAATGGTTCCGCATTACACTATCGTCGCATTCTGGAGGAGGTGCAACCTGCCCCCTCTGGCGTGATGCGAGCCGTCTGCAGCATCGCAGCGGCCACGCATGAGGAGATGGGAATCCGCCTGCAACAACTGAACTCTCCGGTCCTGCAATCCCCCGCATGCAAGGAACGCATCCTCTATCCCACCACCGAGCTCATGGATGGTGAACAGGCATTCCTGCATTTCCAAGAAATGCTGCATCCGAGCAACTGAGCAAAGCACCCCCACTCCCGTTGCTGGTGCCTCCCCCTTGCCCCCGCCCCCGTGCCGCGTAGACTGTTCTGCCTATGGGAAATCCGGAATCCTTTGAGCAGTTTTGCCGGCGACAACTCAAGAACATTTCTCTACCTTCATATGCACGCGTACTGCGGCAGAAGGAGAAACAACAGGTACAGGTAGCACTCATATGCTTGCGGAGTCTGCAATTGGTGAACGATACATTCCGGGAAATATATTCCCGCATTACTGATCCAGCGGTGCTCGCAAAACTGGACAATGTGTATGACATAAGGAACGAAGAAGGGAGAGCAAGAGAATACGCAATCCTCCTTTACACGACAGGATGTCAATGGCCGACGGATGCACAGCGCACGGTGGGGAGCATCATGGCCGTGACATACGAACGTCTGGAAGGGCGATTGCATCAATGTGGCCACCCGATATTACGCAAAGGGCCTCTCGTGTATGCGATCCAACGTCCCACATGGGCGCAGCCACGTCCATGGGAAGAGATACAGAGACAGTTTGATGCATGGATGAAACGGATGTTACTCATAGAAGCAGAAAAAATCCCAAGGTAGAGCAGGGTCCTGACGCGCAGCATGCCCCATTGTTCACGCGGCACGCAGCCATCCGACATTGCCCTTCTCTTGACACCCCACCCCCGGGGGGTGTACTTTCCGCGCACTTCGTTTCCCCCCGACCCCATGGCCGACGGTTCCATGACTCTGACGAAACAGCTCAAGACGCTCCGCGGACAGCTCGACGGCGTGCAGAAGATGATCGATGACGGCAAGGACTGCTTTGACGTGCTGCCGCAGATGAAGGCGCTGAAAGCCGGACTGGAGCGGTGCATCGCGCTGTACGTGGAGGCGCAGGCGCAGTCGTGCCTCGGGACCAAAGTTCCGCCGGCGCAGCAGAAGAAGATGCATCTGCTCCTGAAGGAACTCTCCCGCTCGTAACAGTTTGACATTGGAAATTTGATATTTGCCTTCTCCATCCGCAGGTCGAAGACCTGCTCTCCATCTCTCCATCCGCAGGTCGAAGACCGGCGCTGGCATCCATCCCTCGTCATTATCCATTGTCCATTATCAATTATCCATTCGCCCCTCGCCCTCTCCTCCTCTCTTTCTTCTCCTCCTCTCCTCCTCTCCCCATGTTCCGCCTCTCCACCTCCCACTGGCACGTCCTCCGCATCAATTTCCTGATGGCCGGCACCTTTGCGCTCCTGAGCGCGCTCCTCTCTCTGTTCGTGCATCCGCTCTGGATCGGGCTGGCGGCCTTCGTGGGCGTGATGCAGATCGTCTTCGCGCTGACGGGGTTCTGCCCCTCGGCCATCCTCCTCGCCCGTCTGGGCGTTCCCCGCTCCTGACCATGCGCATGCATTCTGTCTCGCTTTCGGCTCTCGCTTTCCCGATCGTCCTCGCGCTCGCGGGCTGCACGGCGGAGGCTGTTCCCCCCACGAACGTCGTGGCGCACACGGCGGTCCGCGCGGGCATGCCCCGCGAGGTGCAGCTGAGCGGCACGCTGGCGCCCGACCGGCAGACGGACGTGGCCGCGCGCATCAGCGGACGCGTGCTGAGCATCCTGGCGGAGGAGGGCGACCGCGTGCGGCAGGGGGACATCCTGGTGCGGCTGGATCCCACGATGGAATCGGCGGTGCTGGGAGGACTCGGCAGCACCATCAAGCAGGCGCGCATCAACCTGGATACCGTCATCGCGCTCTACGACGAGCGCATCCGCAGCGCGGAGAGCACGCTGGCGCAACTCCGGACTGCGGCGACCGCGACGGTGCGGGCCGCGGAGGTGCGGGAGGAGACGGGCGGCAGCGGCGAGGACCGGCAGGCCAAAGAGACATTGACCAACGCAGCCATCACGCTGGAAGCGGCGGCCGACGGCGTCGATCGACTGTTCCTGCTCTCCCAAAAGTATACGGATATTTCGCGCAGACGTCTCATCGAGCGGCACATCGGCGTGCGCGATCCCTCGTCGTTCGACACGGTGGCGCAGGCGTATGGGACGCTGCGGGCGCAGGCCGATGGGTTCCGCGCGTACCACGATACAAGATTGCTGACCGGCGCCGTCGCGACCCCCGCCCTCGAAGAGGGATTGCGCCTGGCCGAAGCGGCACTGAGGCAGGCGACGCAGACCATGGAACGCGTGCACGCGGTGCTGCAGCAGAGCGTGACGTCGAGTGAGTTCACCGAAGATGCGCTCGCCGCGGAGGAGCAGCGGATGATGGGCCACGCCGCGGGCGCGGAATCCCTCCTGCGCGCGGTGCGGGCACTGCAGCAGCGCGACGTGTCACAGCAGCAGACAGCGGTGCGGGAGCAGACGCAGGCGCAGGCGCAGTTGGAAATCGAACAGGCCGTGCGCGGGCTCGAGGTGCTGCGGCGCGAGAAGGATGCCAAGATCGCCGAAGCACAGGCGACCATCACGCGGCTGCAGGCGGAAGCAGGCATCTCCGCGGCACAGCTGGAGCAGACGGTCCTCCGCGCGCCGTTCGACGGCGTGGTCGTCGCGCGGGTCATCGACCCCGGCGCAGTGGTGGGACCGGGCACGCCGCTCCTCACCGTTGCCGATGATCGGTCCTTCGAGCTGCGCATGAGCATCCCCGACGCCGCCCTCGCCTCGCTGGCAACGGGACGGTCGGCCACGGTCACGGTCGACACGCTCCCGGATGCCGTCTTTCCCGGCACGGTGCTGCGCATCGCCCCGTCGGCGGACGCCCGGGCGAAGAAGATCGACGTCGACCTGCGCGTGGAGAATCCCGGCGGCGCGCTCAAGAGCGGCATGTTCGCGCGCGTGCAGTTTCCGCTCGCAAGCAGCAGCGGCGTCATCCTGCCCGCGGGCGCGGTCCTCTCGCGCTACGGGCGCGATCTCGTCTTCGTCCTGGAGCAGGATCGCGCGGTGGAGCGCTTCGTGACCATCGACGCCCGGACCGATGCGGCGGTGGCGATCGCGGAAGGCATCACCGAGGGGGAGATCGTGCTGACGGAGGGGCACCACTACCTGCGCGACAACGATCCGGTCACCGTCATCGCGGACGAGAGCGCCATCGGCGAAGCCAGTCCCCTTCCCGATGCGAGCGATGCGTGACACGACCGCGGCACTCGCCGGCATCTTCACGGGCAACCGCCCGCTCTCCCTCATCCTCATCGTCAGCGTGTTCGTTTTCGGGTTGCTCGCTTTTGTGCTCACACCCAAGCAGTACAATCCGGAGATCACGCTCCCCGCCTACCGCATCGTCACGGAGGCGCCGGGCGCGAGCGTGGAGGAGGTGGAGGCGCTGGTCACGGCGGAGATCGAACGGCGGCTGTCGGAGATTCCCGGCATCGACGAACTCTTTTCACAATCGATGCCGGAGCGCTCGGTGGTGACGGCGCTCTTCGCGGTGGGCAGCAATGCGGAGGAGAGCGCGGTGCGCCTGCAGGAGAAGCTCTCGGGCAACCTGGACCGCGCGCCGCTGGGCATCCGCCCGCCGCTCATCCGGCGCATCGATCCGGAGAACGTCCCGATCCTCACGTTCGCCATCACGAGCGCGGACTACCCGCAAGCGGGCCTGCGACGCTTCGCGTTCGACCTGCGCAGGGAGCTCAGCGGCGTCGCCGGCGTCAGCGCGGTGGAAGTACTGGGCGGACAGCCGCGGGAACTGAGCATCCTGCTGGATCCCGAACGCATGGAAGCGCGTTCCGTCACGGTGGACGACGTGCGCGACGCCGTCCAGGCGGGCACCGTCCGCGCCTCCGCGGGGCGTCTCGATGGCGACGTGCTCACGGTGCCGGTCGACGTGGAAGGATTGCTGCGAAACGCGGAGAACCTGGGCGCGCTCATCGTGAACGGCATCCCGCCCGCGGTCGTGCGGCTGCAGGATGTGGCGACGATCGTCGATGGCGCGGGAACGGACGAACAGCACGTACGGTTTGCGACGCGGGACGGCGAGCAGGACGCCGTGTACCTCTCCGTCGCCAAGCGGAAGGGCGAGAACGGCGTGACGGTCGCGCGCGCGGTGCATGCGCGGCTGGAGGAACTCCGCGCATCGATGGTTCCCGCAGGCATCGCCATCGCGACGGTGCGCGACGAGGGACAGACCGCCGCGGAGGAAATCGGCGGCCTCACGACCAACCTGGTCACGTCGATCCTCATCGTCGCGGTGCTGCTGCTCCTTTTCCTGCAGTGGCGCGCGGCGCTCACGGTGTCCCTGGCGATTCCGCTGACCCTCTTCCTCGTGCTCATCGCGGGGCTGGTGGCGGGGCAGACCATCAACCGCATCACGCTCTTCGCGCTGATCCTTTCACTCGGGATGCTGGTCGACAACGCGATCGTCGTGGTGGAGAACGTCTACCGGCACCTGGGCGATGCGCCGCATGATCGCAATCGTGCAACGGTCAACGCCGTGAGCGAGGTGGGGATGGGCCTGCTGCTCTCCACGCTGACCTCCGTCATCGTCTTCCTGCCGATGCGCGCCGTGACCGGGATGATGGGCGCCTACATGGGACCGATCGCCTTCTTCGTTCCGGTGGCGCTGCTGGCGTCGCTGCTGGTGGCGGTCACCTTCTCGCCGTACCTGTCCGCAACGATCCTGCGCATCCGGAAGGACACGGAACCCGCCTTCATGCGCGCACTGGACGCACGCTACACCGCCTTCATCGCGGTCCTGCTCTCCGATCGCCCCCGCCAGACGCGACTCCTGCAATGGGCGGCTGTCGGCCTCTTCGTCGCGCTGCTCCTGCCCCTCACCGGCATCGTGCAGTTTCGCATGCTGCCCAAGGCCGACCGCGCGCAGTTCTACGTGTACGTCGACGCCCCCGGCCAGACGCCCCTCGCCGCGACGGATGCGGTGGCCAGGCGGCTGACGGAAGCGCTCCTGCGGGAAGACGTCGTCGCCTCGGTGCAGACTTCCGTCGGCGCGCCGCCCGTGATGGACTTCAACGGCCTCTTCAAGGGCGCGGATCAACGTATGCTGCCCTCGCAGGCGACGCTCAAGGTCAATCTCCTGCCTCCGGACGAGCGGTGGCGCTCGTCGGAACGCATCGTCAGCGACCTGCGCCCGCTGCTCCACGCGGCCATTGCCGGGAGTCCCGACGTGCGCGTCACCCTGGTGGAAGATCCCCCCGGCCCGCCGGTGCTCGCCACGTTGCTGGCGCGGGTGAAGGGGACGGATCGGGAACTGCAGGAAGCCATCGCACGCGATCTGCTTGCAGCCTTCCGCGGAACGGCCGGCGTGGTGGACGTCCACTCGACGCTCTCGACGGGCGGCCCGCGGACGCTTCTCACCATCGATCACGAGAAGCTGGGGCAGTCGGGATTGAGCGCCGTCCAAGTCACGAATGCGCTGCGGACCGCCATCGGCGGACAGCCGCTCGCGCAGGCGAGCCTGGGCGAACCGGAGCAGTCGCTCATCACCGCGCGCTTCGAGCGCCCGGCCCGCGACGCCCCCGCGGATCTGGGCCGCATCTCCCTGCGCAATGCGGCCGGCGACGCCGTGCCGCTCGCGAGCATCGTGACCGTCACCGATACGGAAGCGGTGCATCCCGTCTGGCGCGACGAACGGCAGCGCACCACGATGGTCTTCGGGGAACTCGACGGCCGCCCCGTCGTCTACGCCGTGCTGGACCTGATCCGGCTCCTCCTCTCCTACCGTCTGCCCGACGGCCGGGGGCAACTCGTCGGCATCAGCCCCTTCGGCATGACCTACCGCGACGCGCTCACCCGCGAAACGTACCGCATCGAGTGGGGCGGCGAATTTGAGATGACACTGGAGAACTTCCGGGATCTGGGGATCGCCATGTTCATCGCCTTCTTCCTTATCTACGTGCTACTGGTGGGACAGTTCCGGTCGTTTCGGATTCCGCTGCTCATCATGACGTCGATTGCGCTGGGGATGGGCGGCGTGCTGTACGGGTTTGCGCTGCTCTCGCTCTTCGGCGTGTACTTCAGCGCCACGTCGATGATCGGCGCCATCGCGCTGGGAGGCATCGTGGTCAATAATGCGATCATCCTGCTGGAGTTCATCCGCGAGAAAGAAGCCGAAGGGCATGATCCCGTCACCGCAACGGTGGAAGCCGCGCAGACGCGCCTGCGCCCCATTCTCCTCACCACCCTCACGACGGTGCTGGGGTCGCTGACCATCGCGGGCGATCCCGTGTGGTCGCGGCTGGCGTGGGCGATCGTCTTCGGTCTCAACCTCTCCACCGTGCTGACGCTGGTGATCTTCCCGGTGCTCTACGTGCGCAGCCGCGCGGCCGCCCCTCTTCAGGAGACCGCGTAGAAGAGCAGTGCAATGAGCAACGCAACCAGGTAGACGGGGACGATGACGATCAGTCCCGCCACCAGCGAGTAGCCGTACACGGCGAACGCGCGCTTCAGGAAGCGGTCGGACACCAGCCACCCGCGGTACTTGTAGTGGTCTTTGGCCATGGGAAGGATTGTACGTCCTGCCCATACCCTTTGACCAGATCATGCTGCACTCTCCCGTCGCAGCATCCATCCGCCGCCCAACAGTGCGATCGGGATGGTCCACCACGGGAAGAAGGGAACAGGATCGCCGCCGCTGTCCCCCGCGCCGAAGAGCCAGTTGACGTTGCTGTCATTGTCCGTGTTCGTGGGGTCTGTCGCATCGATCTGCATGCCACCCGAGGCGTCGGAGTATGTGACATCGGTGTTGGTAGCGATCGCGGTCCCGCCGACGGCCAGCGTCATGTGCGTGGTGCCGGTCGTGGCAAGGGAGACGAAATCGAACGTGGCATTGCCAGTCACATTCAAGCTCCAGGCGTCCGTCCAGCGGAAGATGAGCTTGTCGCCGTCCTCGCCATCCAGATCCAGATTGCCCCCGACCGTGATCGTCGCCCCGTTCATGGCATCCGCATCGGCAACGATCTGCGCGCCGGGCCCCATGGTCAGGTTGCCCCCCAGGGCGACAGTCTTCCCGTTGAAATCGATGGTGCCACTCGTGACGGTCAGATCCTGCCCCGCGGCGTTCCAGAAGGCGCCGGTGTCCAGCGTGAGGATGCCGCCGTCCTTGTTGACCGTGACATCGCCGACGAGAACGGTGCCGCCGGCATCGGCGTACGTCTGATCGGCGGATCCGGAAAAGCGCAGACGGGCAGTCCCCCCTCCGAAGGTGCTCTGCACCGTCACGTTTCCCGCTGCGCTCAGGGTCCCCGTGTTGACCCTGCCCCGCACCAAGTTCAAGGCGCCATCCACCTGCATGGTTTGACTGGAAGGGATAGTGAGTGCCGCAGAACCCACCTTGTTCATCTCCACGTTCCAGAACGCATGCGGGACGGTGACATTGTAGGAGCTGCTATAGGAAGCAATGAATCGGATCAGTCCCCCACCCGGATCGAACACGCCCCCGGTTCGAGTAAAGTTGCTGCCATACCCCACCGTTCCGCTCGTCCCCATGATCATGGTGCTGGGCGCGGAGAACGTGCCGCCAGCGTGATAGAAATGGTAACCATTGATGGTAATGGTCCGTTCACCATTGTAGATGAAGGGGACGGTGCCGGAAAACGTGCTGTTGATCGCCAGGCCGACTATCAACGTATCCGCATGGAAAACCACCGCATCGGTTGCCTGGTGCGGGGCATCAAACAACAATCGGGGTGCCATGCCCCCATAGATCGTAAATGTTTGATCGCGATCGCTGTTGCCCAGAAACAGTACGCCGCTGGCATTGGACCGCCCGAAAGTAGCCGCCTGCGTCACATCGCTGCGCGCGTCGACGGAGCCGGTATTGAAGCACCCCCGGACCAACGACAGATCCCCCTGCACTTGCATGATGTGTCCGGCAGAGATGGTCACACAGGCGCCGTCGCGCTTGTTCATCTCCACATCATGGAAGGCGTGCGGCGCGGTCACATGGTACGTGGAAATATCTCCCCAAAAATTTACGCGACCACTGCCTGCGTCGAAGACACCCCCCGTACGCGTGAAGCTTGATTGGGTGTAAATGTTACCCGCACCCAGATTCAGGATGGCTGGTGCGTAAAAAGTGCCCGTTTCCTGCAGAAATCCACGCTCGCCGATCCCCAGAGAATATCCGCTATAGCTGAAGGGGACGGTGCCGGAAAACGTGCCGGCGATGGTCAGACCGTTCACGACGCTGTTGGCCGTGAGGACCACCGCATCGCTTGCCTGGTGAGCAGCATCGAAGAGAAGGTGCGGTGCCGTCCCTCCTGCAATGGTGTATGTCTGCACTGCGTGCTCATTGGCAAAACGGATGAGCCCCGTCGCATACAGGCCGCCATACGTGTCGTCCTGGGCGATGTCGGCGTATGCATCCAACGTGCCGGTATTGATGCACCCCTGCCTCAGCATCACGTCCCCCTGCACCCGCATGATCTGACCGGAGGTAATCGTGAGACAATTGGCATTCATTTTGAAGATCCATATTTCATGGAATGCATGCTCCACCGTCACATCGTACGCAGCAGCATTGCCGTAGAAACGCACGAGTCCGGCTCCCGCGAGAAAGACGCCCCCGGATCGCGCGAAATCCCCGGACACTGCCAAATTCTCCGTCGCCGCGAACGTGCCCCCGGCTTGGAAGTAGCCGCTGTTTCCCACCGTCACCGTTCTGCCTGCCATCTGACTGATCGTGCCGTCGTAGCCGGACGCAATGCTGATGCCTGCGACGGAGACGTTGACGTTGACCGATGCGTCACTGACGCAGTTGCTCACGAAACGGGCAATGTCGGATGTGCCGGGGACGGACGCGCCGCCGCTTGCGCCGCAGGCATTGGCGGAGGCAGACCAGTTGGCCGTGTCCTCCCAGTTGCCGCCGGGGCTGCCCACCCAGTAGCGATCGGCGGCGGAGGCGACGACAGGAAACGCGAGGCAACCGAGCGTCACGGTCGCGGAGAGCAGAAGCTGTAGGGAGCGAAGGGGGCATTGCACGGCAGGGCAGAGCATACCGCCCCCGGACGCCTTTTCGCCATCGGGAACCCGGCCAATTGGTCCCGCAGGGAGGTGGCCGCGCGTGCAGCCAGGCAGCGCAGCTGTCCCCTTCAGGAGACCGCGTAGAGCAGCAGCGCGACGAGCAGCGCCAGCAGGTAGATCGGCACGATGACGATGAGTCCCGCAACCAGCGAGTAGCCGTACACGGCGAACGCACGCTTCAGGAAGCGATCGGAGACAAGCCAGCCCTTGTACTTGTAATGGTCTTTGGTCATGGCATCGATTCTCCTCCCGGCGCCGCCTCACCGCAACAGTTCCTTCGCGAGTGCGATGATCTTCGCCGCTTCGGCGCGATTGATGGGGGCATCGGGCTGGAAGGTGCCGTCGGGATGTCCCTCAACCAGCCCGTACGCCGTGGCGGTCATGATGGCACCGACGAATCGATGGTGCGCGGAAACATCCGCATAGGAGGAGGGAATTTTGATGCCCGTCGGAATGCCCGCCGCCTGCAGGAGGATGGAGAGGACCGCGCCGCGGGGGGCGGGCGTGAAGACGTCGAGATCGCGGGCCAGCGCATCGATCTGCAGTGCTTCCGCCTGTGCGACGAAGGGCGCGGCCCAAGTGGCGCGGGCGGACCGGTTGGCGGGATCGGGCGGCAGACCGGACGCGCGACCCGTCGCCTCCAGCGCCATCTTCAGAATTTCGGCGTAGGTGACGGCGTTGGCGACACCGAATTCTCCCGTCGGCGTTCCCTCTTTCGTGCGATACCCCTGGGCGATCTTTTCCTCCACCACGTACGAGACGTACGGGCTGTACCATGCATCGAGCGGAACGTCCCGGTAGAGTACGGAGTCTGATTCGACCAGGACGATCAGGCGATTGCGGCGCTCCGCGATCGCCTGGGTATCGGGGCCCGTGACGGGCATTGCCGCAACGGCGGCACGCTCTCGCTCCGCCTCCGCCAGCCGCTGCTCCCGATCTCTACGATTGCGCTCCCGTTCTTCCGCCAGCGCCTTCTTCTCTGCATCCAGCGCTTCCTGCCTAGCGAGCATTTCCTTCTCTTTCAACGCAATCATTTCCCGCAGTCGCTCTTCCCGGCGCTCGGCATACTGCCGCGTAAGATCGTCGCGTTCCTGCTGCATCCGCGCGAGCGATTGCGCGTGCTTCGCGATGCGTTCTGCAATGCGTGCTTCGCGCTGCAGGGCGGCGCTGTCTTGTGCGCTGAGCTGCATCGCTTCCTGCTGCTTCTGTGCCAGCAATCGCTCACTGAGGCGTTTGGTCTCCCCAAACCGTGCGAGGATGGTTTCCTTCGCCGCTTCGATTTTGGTGAGGATGCTGATGTACCGCAGACCCTGCATCAGCGTTCCCGCCCCCCTGCCGCCCCTCGGCGTTCCTCCGTCCGCAGCAGAAGAGGAGGGTGTTGAGGATGAAGAGGATGAAGAGGAAGAAGAGGAGGAGGAAGCGGTGGCCAGGACGATGTCGCGGACGGCGGCGAGGGTGCTGATGGGAGTGAAGTCGGTGAGCGGGTTGTGGAACTGATCCTCGATGGTGCCGGTAACCGAGAGGACATCGAGGTCGAGGGAGGTGTCCCCTGATTGGACACTGTAGGTGCAGGAGGCGGAGAGGGCGTCGAGGATGGTGAAGGTGCAGGTGCCAAGCGTGTCGAAGAGGACGGTGACGGGGCCGAAGGACGTGACGGGCTCGGAGAAGTGGACGGTGACGGGGATGAGGGCGCCGACGCCAAAGGTGCCGTTGGCGTGGGAGGAGGTGACGGCGAGGATGACGGGGGCGTCGATGTTGCCGGTGGTGAAGTTCCAGGCGGTGGAGCCGGTGATGCCGGCGAAGGGGTTGCCGGCGCGGTCGAGGATGGCCGTGGCATCGACCTCCACAAAGTAGCCCGTCTGCGGGGCGAAGGGATCGGGAGGGGTGACGGTGAGGGTGGAGGTGGCAAATCCCGTAACGGCGGGGGACGTGAGGGGGAAGGAGACGACGAGCGTGCCGTCGGCGGTGCGGCGGATGCGGATGGCGCCCGTGCCGGGGGTGACGATCTCGGAGAAGCGCAGGATGAGCTTGGCCTCCATCGCAATACCGGTGGCGTTGTCGACGGGGGTAAAGGACGAGAGGAGCGGGGCGGCGGTGTCGATGATGAGGTTCTTGGCGGCGCCGAGGTTGACGAGCGGGGTGACGTTGATCAGGGTGTTGCCGGAAAGATCATGGAAGGTGCCGCTGACGGAGGTGACAGTGAGGTCGGACGTGGTGTGGCCGGGGGCGACCGTGTAGGTGCAGGAGGCGGCGGACGCGGCGGTGACGGTGAAGGTGCAGGAGCCGCCGGTGTTGAGCGTGACGGTGACATCGCCGGTGGAGGTGACGTCCTTGGAGAAGGTGAGGTCGATGCTGAGGGTGTCCCCCGCTTTGTAGCGACCGTCGGGAGCGGAGGAGGTGATGAGGGTGATGCGGGGGGCCTCGGTGTTGATGACGAGGTTCTTGTTCTGGGCGAGGGTGGTGGCGGGGGTAAAATTGGTGAGGAGGTTGCCCGCCAGATCATTGATAGTACCGGTGATCGTCGTGACATCGAGGTCAGGGGAGGAGTCGCCGGACTGGACGACGTAGGTGCAGGTGCCCAGCGAGGAACTGGCAATGGTGAATGTGCAGGCACGTCCGGTATCCAGCGTCACGGTGACGGAACCGACCGTGGTGACGGATTCGGAGAAGGAAACGCGGATATCGATGGTCTCGCCGGCGCCGTAGGTGCCGTTGGCTTTGGTGGAGGTGATGCTCGTGATAGTGGGGGCGGTGGTGTCGATGATGATCGCTTTGTTGGCGGCAAGGTTTGTGAGGGGGGTGAAGGTGGTCATCGGGGTACCGGAGAGATCGTGGAGGGTGCCGCTGACGGAGGTGACGGTGAGGTCAGGCGACGTGTGGCCGGGGGCGACGACGTAGGTGCAGGAGGCGGTGAGAGAGGCGGTGACGGTGAAGGCGCAGGTGCCGCCCGTGTCGAGGGTGACCGTGACCTCCCCCGTACTCGTGACTTCCGTGGAGAAGGTGAGGTCGATGGCGATGCCGGATCCTTCCTTGTAGCGGCCGTTGGGGGTGGAGGACGTGATGGAGGTGATGACGGGGGCGGCGGCGTCGATGATGAGGTTCTTGGTAGCGGCCAGGGAGGAGAGAGGGGTGAAGTCGGTGAGCGGATTGCCGGCGAGATCGTTGATGGTGCCGGCGATGGAGACGACGTCGAGAGCGGGAGAGGAGTCGCCGGACTGGACGGTGTAGGTGCAGGTGCGGCTGGTCACGGAAGAGAGGGTGAAGGAGCAGCTGCGGGCGGGGGTGGTGTTGAAGGTGAGGGTGACCGATCCCACGGAGGTGACGGATTCGGAGAAGGTGACGGTGATGCTGACGGTGTCCCCCGCTCCGTAGGTGCCGTCGGGGGTGGAGGAGGAAACGGAGAGGATGTGGGGAGCGGTGGTGTCGATGACGATGGCCTTGTTGGCAGCGAGGTTGGAGAGGGGGGCGAATTCGACCATCGCATTGCCCAGGGCATCGGAGAGGGAGCCGGCGACGGCGGTGACGGTGAGGTCGGGGGAGGTGTCACCGGGCTCGACGGTGTACTCGCAGGAGGCGGTCAGCGAGTAGGTGAGAGCGGGGATGGAGAAGGTGCAGGTGCGGGCGGTATCGAGGGTAACGGTGACGTCCGTGCCGTGGGTGGTCAGCTGCTTGGAGAAGGTGAGGGTGACATCGATGACGGAGCCTGCTTTGTACCGCCCGTTGGGAGTCGTGGAGGAGAT
>CAYZGJ010000011.1:0-23961 GCA_964478005.1 uncultured Candidatus Peribacteria bacterium | reverse complement strand
GTTCGACATGTCATCCTGAGCTTGCCGAAGGCTCACCATGACGGGCTACGCCTTTGCTGCATGGTTCGACATGTCATCCTGAGCTTGTCGAAGGCTCACCATGACGGGCTACGCCTTTTCTGCATGGTTCGACATGTCATCCTGAGCTTGTCGAAGGATCACCATGACGTGGTTGGGCACGTCATCCCAGGCGTGCCGAGGGATCATCATGAGATGAGCTGACTCTGTATATTTTTGTGAACCGCATGGTATCATCCCGCCGATGCAGCCACGCAGTATCCTCATTGCTTCCGCATGTTGTGCTGTTCTTCTCTCCGCCTGCGCGGGGAGCGGGGGAGAGCTGGCAGTCACGCGCATCCTGTCCTCTGCGGAACCGATCATCGACGGCGAGCCGCTGCCCGTTTTCAGCGATCATTTTCAAACGGGGGCGACCGTCATCTATTCGTACGTGTTTCTCGAGAATACGAAGACGATGACCGGCAGTTTTCCCGTCCGCCTGCGCTGGTTCTACCCCAACGATTTCCGCCCGCCCATGGCGCAGCACGTCGTGATGCTGGAGCCCGGCCAGGAGGTGGCGCAGTTTGAGCTGCACGCCGACAGCGGCATCCCCGTGGGGCCGTACCAGTTGATCGCGCGGTCGGGACCGGATCAATCCACCTTCACCGCCAGCGGCACCACGCGCTTCTTCGTGGGCATGTCACCGGCGTCGGCGGAGCAATTCGTGGCGGAAGAGACGGAGTTCCGCAGGCAGCGGGAGGAGGAGAGGGCCAGGAGGGAAGCGGAGGAAGAGGAGAGACTGACTGCGGAGTCGGGAAGTGTCATGAGCGGGGGATTGCTTGATCCATGAGCATTGTAACAGTTGAAATTTGTCATTTGACATTCGTTTTCACGCATCCTTTCTGTCCGCAGGTCGAAGACCTGCTGCTATTTGTATCGCAACGCGTCCAGCGGGTTCAAGTGCGCCGCGCGATAGCTGGGATAGATGCCGGTCAGGATGCCGATGATCGTGGAGAAGATCATGATGAAGCTGAGGAACCACGCCGGCGCGTAGAAGAGGTCCAGCGCTGCGCCGCCGAAGCGCGTGGCCAGCAGGTTGACGAAGAAGTTGGCAACCTCGCCCGCACCCAGTCCGATGGCCATGCCGCCCACGCCGCCGAGGAAGCCCATCAGCATGGATTCCACCAGGAAGAGCTTGCGGATGTCTTTGCGCGTAATGCCGATGGACCGCATGATGCCGATTTCGTTGGTGCGCTCCATGAGCGTGATGGTCATGGTGTTGAACATGCCGATGGCCGAGACGATCAGCGCCACGAGGCCGAAGAGCGACAGGACGATCTGCACCACGCGAAACACCTTCTGCGCCTGCTCGATGACGTCGGAGAGGGCGGAGACCACGTACCCCTGCCCGATGATCAGCGTGCGGGTCTGCTCCAGAACGTCGCTGCCGCTCACTTTGACTTTCAAGGTATCGAACGTGGCGATGGTCGCCCCGGTGACGCTCTCCAGCGGCACGTAGAGGTAGCTGGCATTGTCATCTTCAAAGACGCCGGTAATCGTGAAAGGTTGGGTTTGGCGGACGGTGCGCACCTCGTTGCCCGATTCCGTGACGGGGATGGCCAGCGCGATGTCGACGGTCTTGCCGATGATGGATGCGGGCTCTTCGTTGTAGAGCTTCACCCCCGCCGTCGAAATCAACGCAGCGAATTCATCCTCTTCTTCGTAGAGTTTTCCTTTGAGAGCCGTGATGCCGCGCAGCCGGAGGAACGGGTGGTCCACGGCAACGACCTGTCCGTTGCTGGTGATGTCATCCAGCGTCATCTGCGCCGTAAAATTCTTCAGCTTGCTGATGCCCGAAACGGTGGAGATGCCGCGGAGCTTCTCCAGCGTCTCTTCATTGAGCGCCAGATCCGCCGTGGGGCCGGGGTTCACGTCCAGAGTGAGCAGCGTGTCGGCGGTGGCGATGCGGCTGAGGATCACGTTCTGCAGGCCGTAGCCCAGCGAGACCAGGAAGAGCACGGTGCCGATACCCACGCCGACGCCCAGGATCGTCAGGAACGTCCGCATCGGGCGGGTCTTGAACATGCGCGTCGAGAGGGAGAGCATATCCACCGTCTTCATGGCGTGGGGGGGGCGGCGGATACGGCCTCCGTGGGAATCGCAGCGGGAGCGGCAGGTGCACGGGGCATCAGCGGGATGAACGGCTCCACCATGCGCGCGGCCTTGCGGGCGATGCGGGCGTCCATGTTGCCGCCGCCCTTCTTCACCGGCGCGTCGAACTGCTGCTGCATCTGCGCCACGGTGTACTCGCCTTCCAGTCGCTTGCGGATCGCCTCATCCACGTTGTGCAGCGCCTGCAATCCGCTGAGGTTGATATCCAGCTCATGGAACACGTTGTGACGTATCTCCCTGGCTTCCATGGCGGTCAGGGACAGATTTTCCTCCGCCTGTTCCTGCTGCCGTGACGTGTGCCGCGCCCGCATGCGGGAACGCGAACCTGCGCGGAGAATGAGTCGCGTGAACTTCGTCACTTCCTTTGCGATGCGCTGCGCCTTGCGGATGTTCATGCCGGTGCCGCCCGCCTTGCTGGGCATATGGAGGTACTCCCAGATCTCGTCTTCCTCCACCACGTGGTTTTCCAGGGAGTGCTGGATGGTTTCCTGCACGTGGGACAGTTCCTCGATGGTCAGGCCGGTGAGCACTTGTGCGAGAATCTTCTGCGATTGCTCCAGCTTGCGTAGGGCCTCGGCGGATTCCTCCGATGTCGGCGCGTAGGCGCGGGCCCAGTGCGAGAGGGTGGAGGTGGTGAGCGGCGCCTGCTGGACTTCGGCGGGGGCGCGCCGCTCCTCTTCCGTGTTTACCTTGGTGCCCGTGATGACGCCGTCGCGTAGGTAGAAGATGCGGTGTGCGTGGCGCAGGTGGGACGGATCGTGCGTGACGAGGATGACCGTCTTTCCGTCGTCATCGTTGAGATGCCGGAGCAGTTCCATCACCGCCTGCGACGACTTGGAGTCCAGGTTACCCACGGGCTCGTCGGCGATCAGGATATCGGGCTCGTTCACCAGGGATCGGCAGATCGCGATGCGCTGCTGCTGCCCGCCGGAGAGTTCCGTCGGCAGCTTGTTGGCCTGCGCCGCGACGCCGAATTTTTCCAGCAGATCGTTGGCTTTCGCAATGCGCTCGCCGCGGCTCGTATTCATGGCCATCTGCGGCAGGATGACGTTATTGCGCACCGTCAGCGACGGGATCAGGTAGAACGACTGGAAAATCATGCCGATGACGTTCTGGTGGAAGACTTCCAGTTCCTTGAGCGACATGTCCGACAGATTGCTGCCTTTTACGAAAATATCCCCCTCGACGTTGCGCTCCAGGCCCGCGATCGAGTAGAGCAGCGTGGATTTGCCGCATCCCGACGGGCCGAAGAAGATGACGAACTCCCCCGGGAAGAACTCCAGGTTGATATCCTTGAGCGCGCGCACCTCGTTGCTCCGTCCCGGGAAGTAGGTGACGTTGAGGTGCTCGATCTTGATAATGGGGGGTTTTGTGTCCGACATTTCCTGTCATTCTAGCAGAAAGAACCCTATCGGACAAGCGGAGAGCCGCAGCGGAGCGGACAGTGGCGAAATTCGGAGGGGAACGATACACTCCGCACATGAAGCACCCGTACGACCCCGCGCAGGCGGAACCCAAATGGCAGAAGCGCTGGGAGGAGGCCGGAACTTTCCGGTTTGACCTCCGGAAGGCCAAAGATCCGTACTATTGCCTGGTGATGTTCCCGTATCCCAGCGGGGCGCGACTGCACGTGGGGCACTGGTTCCAGTATTCCATTCCCGATTCCTACGCCCGATTTCTGCGCATGCGGGGGAAACAGGTCTTCCACCCCATGGGATTCGATGCGTTCGGCCTGCCTGCGGAGAACTACGCGATCAAGACCGGGACGCCTCCCGCCGAGTCCACCCGGGAGAACGTGGAGACCATGATCGAGCAGTTCAAGCGCATGGGTGTCACCTACGACTGGAACCACAGCCTGAACACCAGCACGCCCGCGTACTACCGCTGGACGCAGTGGCTGTTCCTGCAGATGCACAAGCACGGGCTTGCCTACCGCAAGGAGGGCAACGTGAACTGGTGCCCGAGCTGCCAGACGGTGCTGGCCAACGAGCAGGTGAAGGAGGGGCAGTGCGAGCGCTGCGGGACGGAGGTGGTGCAGAAGGCGCTCACGCAGTGGTACTGGAAGATCACGGACTACGCCGAGAGACTGCTCGACGGGTTGGAGGATCTCGACTGGCCGGAGAAGACGAAGACGATGCAGCGGAATTGGATCGGCAAAAAGGAAGGGATCAACATTACGTATCAGGTGGAGGGGGCGCAGAGAGGACTCTTGGGGCCATTGGATGGGGAGGGATTGCCCGTCCCCGATGAGAGGACATTGTCCCAAGACCGTGTGTTAACCGGCGATTTAAATCGCCGGTTAACGAACGAGTGGAAAGGGCGAATTCATTCGCCGCGCACGTGCCATCTTGTCTTCCCGACATACCAGCGATCGGAGGAGTTCGATACGGCGGAACGCGCTGCTGTGATTCTGCGCATACTCGATGAAGTAGCAGACAAACATGATATTGCGATACACGAGGCATGCGCCATGCCGGACCATGTCCATGTGCTTATCAGTTTTGAAGAAGGGAGACATCTTGAGAAAGATATTTCAAAGAAGCTGAAGGGTGCCAGTGCCCGATTATTCCGTCAGCAGTGTGATACCTGGGACAATCATCTCTGGGCGGAAGGAAAGCACTTTGAAGAAACGCTGTCAGCGGAGCAGTTTGAGGCAACCGTGCAGTATATTCGGAAGAATCCAGCCAGGAAACAAAAGGCGGAATCAGGACGTATCCTCTCCGCGCTGCACGAAACAATCACCTGCTTCACGACACGTCCCGATACGAACTTCGGCGCCACATTCGTTGTGCTTGCGCCGGAGCATCCTTTCGTGACGAAGATTCGCAAGGGCGAATTACAACCATCGGAATCCGCTCTTGCCGAGAAGGTGCAGTGGTACTGCGAGCAATCAATGTCAAAGACGGAGCTGGAACGGCAATCCGAGGGCAGAAAGAAAACGGGTGCCTTTACGGGTTTCTATGCTATCAACAACCTGAATGGAGCCAGGATGCCCATCTGGGTATCAGACTTCGTACTGGGGCATTTCGGTACCGGTGCCGTGGTGGGTGTTCCGGGTCATGACAAGCGTGACTTCGAGTTTGCACAGA
Source organism: uncultured Candidatus Peribacteria bacterium (assembly GCA_964478005.1). Taxonomy (GTDB): domain Bacteria; phylum Patescibacteriota; class Gracilibacteria; order Peribacterales; family Peribacteraceae; genus JAKQEM01. The sequence goes on along the minus strand of CAYZGJ010000011.1, from coordinate 18,703 downwards.
CATTCGATATTCCCGTTCTCCGTGTCGTCGTCGCATCGAACGGAGACGAGTCGCCGATTGATCGGATCGAGCAAGTGCAGGAGGAAGAGGGGACGATGATCAATTCTGATTTTCTCGATGGCATGCAAATCATGGATGCGAAGAAGAAAATTATGTCGTATCTCGCCGATCAGGGATGGGGCCAGCTCGTCACGACGTACCGCCTCCGCGACTGGCTGGTGTCCCGCCAGCGCTACTGGGGCGCGCCGATTCCCATCGTCTACGATCCCGAGGGCAATCCGCATCCCATCCCGGAGGAGCATCTGCCTTGGATGCTGCCGACCGATGTGGCCTTCAAGCCGACGGGAAAATCTCCGTTGACCGACAGCCGGGAGTTCCTTGAGCGGACGGAGAAGATCTTCGGCAAGGGCTGGACGCCGGAGTATGACACGATGGACACCTTCGTGTGCTCCAGCTTTTATTATTTGCGATTTCTTGCTGAGGGCAATCAGGACAAGCTGGTGGATCCGACGGTGGAGCGCACGTTCATGCCGGTCGATCTCTACATCGGCGGGCCGGAGCACGCCACCATGCACCTGATCTACGCGCGCTTCGTGATGATGGCGCTCAAGGACTGCGGCATCGTGCGCCACGAGGAGCCCTTTCAGCGTCTGGTACACCAGGGGCTCATCACGAATCAGGGAGCGAAAATGAGTAAGAGCAAGGGCAACGTCGTCAGTCCGGATGCGTTCGTGGAGCGCTACGGGTCCGATGTCTTCCGGATGTATCTCATGTTCATGGGTCCGTTTACGGACGGCGGCGACTGGAGCGATACCGGCATCAAGGGGATCGCGCGATTCGTGCAGCGGGCGTGGAAGGGGATTGCCGAGTCGAACAAAACAGGTGATCAGGAAAAGGCGCATGTACAAGGGCTCCTCCATAAGACGATTGCCAAAGTGACTGCCGAGATCGATGCCATGCGTTTCAACACGGCGATCAGCGCGCTCATGGAGCTGCTCAATGCGCTGGAGAAGGAGGAATCCATCGCAGAGGAAACCGCGCGCACGTTCACGCGGCTTCTGGCGCCGCTCGCTCCGCACCTGGCGGAGGAGCTGTGGGAGGCGCTGGGAGGCGAAGGATTTGTGATGGAGCAACAGTGGCCGACCTACGATCCCGCGCTGCTGCAGTCGGATACCGTCACCATCGTCGTGCAGGTGAATGGCAAACTGCGAGGGGAATTGACCGTTCCTGCCGATGCATCGAAAGAGGAGATTCTTTCGGCTGCGAGAGAGGTGGAGAACGTGAAGAAGCATCTAACGGGAGTCATCAGGAAGGAAGTGTACGTTCCGGGCAGACTGGTGAATGTTGTGTGTAATTAGCAGTATTCTATCAGCATTTTCAGATGTAGATTGCTGAGCGCTCTTTCTACACCCACGAGAGTCATCCATTCGTTTTCATTGTCGGTTTTCACGAATCCCATTTTACTTAATAGGTCTGTTGCATTCGTATTAGTCGGTTCGAAGTATGCTACAAGGATCGATGCACGCCGAGCCTCGATCATCAGTGCTTTCATCGCATGCCATACGCAAGGATGGGTTATAACCGCTTTTGGGAGTGAAGAATCACGGATGGCAGAAAGTTCCACCGCATCGGGAATTTCGGGATGTGCATGCAATTCACCAACAAATATCAGTCTCTTGTAGGTTTGTGAAATTGCAGCTGTGAGAAAGGATGCACTATTGAAGCTGGTAACTACATCAATAGGCCGGGGTGTATGACCATATCGACTGATTAAATCTTGAAGATTCATCCTGCAAACACCTCTCCCCAATAGATGCAGGACTCGCTGGCACATGTTCTTTGGATCACCACATACAACAGTGGTTTCAGAAATGTTCTGCTGAACCGGAGCATTTCCCTTTGCTGATGAAGCTTTATTCATGAGAATTGATATTCTACAGTATCATTCAATGTTATCATCCCACCCTTTCGATCGCTACGCGCCGCTGACCGATCTGCAGCAGTTGCTGGAGTATTCCTCCCGGCCTTTGCGAAAGTCCGTACGTGTTAATACGTTGAAATCCACCGTGGAAGACTTCAAGGGGCGGGCGGCGGCACGGGGATGGCAGCTGACGCCTGTTCCGTGGTGCCGGGAGGGGTTTTTCGTGGAGCGCGAAAACCGGGAGGAAGCATTGGGGAAAGACCTCCTCCACCTGGTCGGACATTTCTACATGCAGGAAGCGGCCAGCATGCTGCCGGCGGCCTTGCTGGATCCGCAGCCGGGTGAAGCCGTACTGGACTTGAGCGCCGCGCCGGGGAGCAAGACGACGCAGATGGCAGCTGCGATGCAGGGACAGGGGGTTGTTATCGCCAATGACGTGCAGGAGAAGCGACTGGGGACGCTCAAGAGCGCGCTGCACCGTGCGGGGGCGACGAGCGTCATCGTCACGAAGAAGACGGGGCAGTGGTTCGGGCACCACATGGCGGAACGCTTTGACCGTGTGCTGTGTGACGCTCCGTGCACCGCTCAGGGAACGGCGCGCAAAGACACCGAGGCGCTGCAGTACTGCTCCACGGACAACATCGCCACTATGGCAAAACTGCAGGTTTCACTGCTGGCATCGGCGATCCATGCGGCGAAAGTCGGCGGCCGCATTGTGTATTCCACCTGTACGCTGACGCCGGAGGAGAATGAAGGGGTCGTGGGGGAGATTCTGAAGATGTTTGAGGGGAAGGTGGAGGTGGTGCATCCTTCGGAAGCAATGACAAATGTCAAATTTCAAATGTCAAAAGCGATTGATGACTCACGAATGGTTCAACAGATGCTTCTCACATCTCACGTCTCATTCCTTACGTCTCAGCCGCTGCTGCGGCTGTGGCCCCAGACCTACGACACCGAGGGGTTCTTCTGCGCGGTGATGCACAAGACGGCTTCGACGGGTGACGTCGAGAGAATGCGATGGATTGAATTTCAGGAAGAGCCCTTACGCAAAAGGAAAAAAGAGGAAATAGGAGCGCAGCTGCATGCGCGGTACGGAACCTCCTTCCTGCACCCGGGAGATCGTCTGTATCGCAAGGACGACACGCTGCTGCTGACTACCGGGGAAGTCGCCGCTTTCGACATGCCACTCCAGGATTATGCGCTTGGCCTCCCCCTGGGAAAGCTTCTCAAAGATGGAAAAGTGCTTCTCGGGCACGAGATGGCGACACTGCGGGGTCACGAAGCAACTTCCGGTGTATGGGATGCAGACGATAATTCCATAAGAGCCCTAAGGGAAGCCAAAGATGCGGACTGTCCTCCTGAGCTTCACGGACACGTCATCATTCGTTCCGAGGGGGTGCCCATCGGTCTGGGTCTGGCCCGGGAGGGGAGAGTGAAAAACAATCTTCCCCGATGGATGGTTCGATTTGGATGAAACGATGGTTTGTGTCACAATCGGCCACCTTCTGCGTCTTACCTACCGACGTATGCAGGCGTTTCTTTCCTCTTCCGTGCACCGGCTCAGGCATCTGGGGTTCGTTTCGGATCCGCGTCTCCTGACGGTGAGTGCGACCGTTGTGCTGGCACTGGTTCTGGGATTCCTGACCGTGATTGCCGTGCAGAAACCCGAAGTATTCGTCTCCTGCCCGGAAGGGGGCGCGACGCTCGTGTACCCGCTCTACGACAAGCGTGGCACGGTGCATGACACCCGCACGGTCTGCGCCCCGCCGCACCGGGGATGCATCCTGCGGGCGAATGCCAGGCGCATCTATGATTGTTCGCCCTTCATGGCGCCGGACAACCTGTGGGCGCAGGGGACGACGCTGTGACGGGCGGCAGGATTGCGCTATGATCGGCCCCCATGGATCACGTCCAGGAGATCAAGGCGCGTCTTCCCATTGAGCAGCTCGTCGGGCGGTACGTCCGGCTGCAGAAGAAAGGGCGCAACATGGTGGGGCTCTGTCCGTTCCATCAGGACTCCCGCCCCAGCTTTCTCGTATCGCCGGACAAGGGGATCTGCTACTGCTTCCCGTGCCAGAAGGGCGGCGACATCTTCAGCTTCTACCAGCTCATCGAGGGCGTCGACTTTCCCCAGGCACTCAAGGATCTGGCGGAGGTGGCGGGAGTCGATCTGCCGGAGGCGCGGTCGGACGTGGTGCCCCGGGACGAGAAGGACCGGCTGCGCGCCTGCCTGACGGAAGCGGCGGCGTTCTATCGCAGCCACCTGGCCGCAGCGAATGCGGTCCGGTCGTATCTGGCCGGACGGGGGGTGGGGGAAGCGGAGGCGGGGGAGTGGGAGCTGGGGTACGCGCCGCCCGGATTCACGACCACCTACGAGTCCCTGCTGAAGGCCGGTTACAGCCGCACCGAGATCGTGACGGCGGGGCTGGCATCCCAACGGGAGCTGGAAGGCAAGGCGTACGATCGCTTCCATGACCGTCTCATGTTTCCCATCCATGACGCGCGCGGCCAGATCATCGGCTTCGGGGGCCGCACGATGGGAGAGGATCAGGCGAAGTACCTCAACGGCAGCGACAGTCCGCTCTACCGGAAATCCGCCGTGCTCTACGGACTCCACCGTGCGTTGCCGTCGATGCGGGCAAACAGGCGCGCGGTGCTGGTGGAGGGGTACTTCGACGTGCTGGCCTGCCATCGGGCCGGCGTGACGGAGGCGGTGGCCACCTGCGGCACGGCCCTTACCGAGGAGCACGTGCGCCTGCTCAAGCGGTCGGCGGATGCCGTGACCCTCTGCCTGGACCAGGACCGCGCGGGACGGGAGGCGGCCGAACGCGCCTACCTGCTCTGCGCCCGCGAGGGACTGCAGACGGATGCCGTCGTCCTGCCGCAGAAGGACCCTGCGGACGTGGCGCAGGAGTCGCCCGACGACCTGAAGCGATTGCTGCGGGAAACGGCGCGCCCGTACCTCGAGGTGGTCCTGGCTGAGATCCGGGCGCAGGATCTGCAGGATCCGCTGGTGCGACGGGCAGCCCTGGAGCGTCTGCTGCCTCTGCTGCAAGCCATCGCCACTGCCACCGAACGCACGCATGCGCTGCGCCAGGCTGCCGACGCGCTGGGGACGACTCAGGCGGCTCTCACGGATGATCTGCGGAAGTTTGAGGCGGCGGAGCATCGCACCGCCGGGACGGTTTCCGCGCAGGCGGCGGTTCCCGCTCCGTTTACGCGGGCGGAGATCACGCTCGGGCTCTTTTTGCTCTACCCCCGGGCACTGCACCTGATCGGGGAGATGCTGCCGCCGGAGGAGGAGTTTGCCGGGGCGCTCTATGCCGCGCTGTCGGCGATGGAGCCGTCTCCGGCGATGGATCCGGATGCCCTGCCGCTTTCCGGGGAGTTTCGGCGTCGGGCCGGCATCCTGCAGCTCTTTTGCGAGGAGCAGGGGATGGGGGAGTGGAGCGAGAGCGTCGCGCTGCGCGAGATTCGCAGCAATTGCCGGAACAGTAACCGCGAGCAGCTCCTGCGCAAGCAGCGGGACATCACGCAACGGCTGGTGACGGCGCGCCGCGAGGGGTTGCGCGACCAGGAATCCGCGCTCATCCGCGAGTATCAGCAGCTCATCGAGCGGGCCCGCGCGCCAAAGTGATCCGCGCGCATCGTCAAGATTTTCGAGGACAACCGTCCACTCTTCCGGTATCCTTCTCACGAGACCGATGCTCCGGCATGCGTTTTCCTCTTTCCTCTTTGCCCGCCATTCAGTAGGCTACCTCCGATCCGGTACCCCGGAAGGGTTTTTCGCTCCCCCCATTCCGATCCTATGGCATCACATCCCCGCAAGTTCATCGCGCAGCCCACCGACGAGGATCTGGGTCGCTTTCCCGAGGCCATCCGCCACCTGGTGAAGAAGGGGCGCGAGCAGCGGTACGTCACGCACCAGGAGATCATTTCGGCGCTCCCCAATGCGGAGGAGAACGTGGACTTGCTCGATGAGATCTACATGCTGTTCGTCGACCTGGGGATCGAGGTGATCGATGTGAAGGACGCGCTGATCTGGGAGAAGAAAGGAAGGGGCGCGCCTTCTATGGCCGACATCGTGGAGGACATCGCGGATATGGTCACGGAGGAGGGCGGGGACGAGGAGGGGGAGGACGAGGAGGGATCGGTGGCGGCGAAGCTGGATGAAGACGAGGAGGACGACAACGTGGCGCAGCTGGTGGCGACGGCGGGCATCGCGACCGCGGGCAAGACCGCCACGGAGGAGGACAAGAAGCGACGCCGCCGCGAGCGCGAGGTGGATTTGCTGGAGATCAGCAACGACTCCGTCCGCATGTATCTGTCCGAGATCGGACGCGTACCGCTCATCGACGCCAAGAAGGAAGTGGAGCTGGCCCGCCGCATCCGCAAGGGGGACGCGGGCGCCAAGCAGCAGCTGGCCGAGGCCAACCTGCGTCTCGTGGTGTCCATCGCGAAGAAGTACATCGGACGCGGCCTGTCGTTCCTGGACCTGATTCAGGAGGGCAACATCGGCCTCTTTCGCGCCGTGGAGAAGTTCGATCCGGAGCGCGGGTTCAAGTTCTCCACGTACGCCACGTGGTGGATCCGCCAGGCGATCACGCGCGCCATCGCCGACCAGGCCCGCACCATCCGCATCCCCGTGCACATGGTGGAGACCATCAACAAGCTCACGCACACGCAGCGCCGTCTGGTGCAGGAGCTGGGCCGCGAGCCCACGCTGGAGGAACTCGCTGTCGAAATGGAAATGGACATCAAGAAGGTCCAGCACATCCAGAAGATCAGCCAGGACATCGTCTCGCTGGAAGCGCCCGTCGGGTCCGAGGAGGACAGCAAGCTGGGCGACTTCATCGAGGACGAAGAGGCGATCAACCCGTTCGAGGCCACCAACCGCCAGCTGAAGAAGGAGAACGTCCACGCGATGCTCGACTTCCTCACGCCGCGCGAGCGCAAGATCATCGAGATGCGCTTCGGGCTGGCCGACGGCATCGGGCACACGCTGGAGGAGGTGGGGCAGGAATTCGGCGTCACGCGCGAGCGCATCCGGCAGATCGAGGCCAAGGTGCTGCAGAAGATGCGCGACCACCCCCGGTCCCTGACCATCCGCGAGCACGGCCTGCCGCCCAAGCGCGTCGGCTTCTCGCCGGTTCCTTCCTTCGCCCAGTCGCTGCTGTGCCCCAAGTGCCAGCAGGGGATCCTCACGCCGCTCAAGAAAGACGGCATCGCCATCATGAAGTGCGACCACTGCGCGTACGAGATGGAAGATACGGAAAAGTAGCAGGTCTTCGACCTGCGATGCTCATGACGAATGACAAATGTCAAAGGACAAATGTCAAAGCGTTTCTGAGTGGGTGCATCGTGGATGAAGAATAGCGTACGAAATTGGCGGCGGCTCACTCGGCGGATATTGAATCCGCTTTGCGGAGCCGCCTAACCGTTCCCCCCTCAGAGAGAACGGCTGTAGGGGATACTACACTCTATTTCATTCTGGCAACATATGTATCTGTGAATAGTACATGGATGGAAACAATATATGTGATACATGCAAGAAGGTGCATGGTGCTACGTCACTATAGGAATGACGGGTACAACCGAACGTCCGCAATTCTTTGAATCAGGAGAATCAGGCCAAAAACCCGATCATATCCATGTATTTCAAGGAACGATTGTGTCGATAGGAACGGCGCTGCTGCAGATTCGCCTGGACACAATCCCTCTTGTATTGGAACTGGCGCCATTGGCCTTGGATGATCCTTCTCTATTCGAAGGAACAAGAGTGAGAATAGTTATGGAAGAGGAAAAAGAAGAAGTGCGCATGTGTTTATCTGTCATCCAGCCGGAGACGCAATAGTGTCCGTTTGTCCACCGTGCGAAAGGTGCTAGGATGCGCGCATGCAGATGTTTGACGACGCCTACGCCCGCCTCAATGATGCGCAGAAGAAGGCGGTGGATACCATCGAGGGTCCGGTGATGGTGGTGGCGGGGCCGGGGACGGGGAAGACGCAGGTATTGAGCCTCCGTGTCGCCAACATTCTGAAGAAGACGCAGGTGAACCCGCGCAATATTCTTTGCCTTACCTTTACCGTCAGCGGTGCGACGGCGATGCGCGAGCGGCTGCGGCAATTGATCGGGCCGGCGGCCTACGGCGTGACCATCAACACGGTCCATGGATTTTGCAACGATGTCATCGCGCAGTATCCGCAGGTGTTCGAGCAGTTTGCTTCATTGGAACAAATCAGCGATGTGGAGCAGGTGCGCGCGCTCAATGCCATCATTGATCGGCACATGCCCGATCTGGAGCTGGTGAGCCGCAAGAATCCCCACGGCAGGACGAAGGATATCCTGGCGCGCATCAGCGAGGTGAAGAAGGAGGGGATCTCCGTGGAGCGGTTGCAGACCGTTGCGGATCAGTACGAGCAGGAGATGGCGGGCAAGAGCCGGGAGGGGACCAAGGCGCACGAAAAGAACCTGGCTGCCGCGCGCAAGTTCCGTGACTTTGTCCTGCTCTTTCTCGCGTATCAGGAAATGCTCGCCCGTACCCAGCGCTACGATTACGACGACATGATCCTCCATGCGCTGCGGGCGTTTGCCGAAGAGGACTGGCTGCTCCTCAACCTGCAGGAACGGTATCTGTACGTACTGGTCGATGAGTTCCAGGATCTCAACGGCGCGCAGTACGCGGTGATCGAGCAACTGATCACGCCGCGCACGCCGGAGGATAGGCCCAACATCTTCGTGGTGGGCGACGACGACCAGGCGATCTATCGGTTCCAGGGGGCCAACCTGCAGAACATCCTCACGTTCCGCGACCGTTTCCCGGATGCCGTCACCGTGACGCTCACGACCAGCTACCGCTGCACGCAACCCATCCTGGATGCCGCGGGACGCCTGATCCGCCACAATGACGAGCGCCTGGTGGGCGCCATTCCCGGCTTGAGCAAAGAGTTGACCAGCGGCGCGGAAACCGATGGGCCGGAACCGCAGCTCATCCACAGCCCCAGTGACGCCGCCGAACCCTGGCTCATCGCCGATGTGATCGAGGAAGAGCTGCGGCGGGGCACGCCGCCGTCGGAGATCGCCGTGCTCCTGCAGACGAACCGGGAACTGCAGCCGCTCTACGAAGTCCTTCGCGCCCGGGAGATCCCCGTGCGGATGGACGGCAAGATCAGCCTCCTCGACCAGCCGCTCGTCCGGCAGGCCATCACGATTCTCCGGGCGGTGCGCGACCCGTCGCACAATCCGTACCTCTGCGCCACGCTGGGCATTGCCGTCCTCGGCTGCAAGCCTGCGGACATCGGGCGGCTCTTCCAGCTCTCGCGCGAACGGGAGACGCCCGTGCAGACGCTCCTGCTGTCCGTGGATGACCCCGCATCGGATCTCTCCGCGCTCTTTTGGCAGGATCGCGACTGCCTGATCCGGACGCGGGACATCCTGCTGGAACTCCACCAACAGCTGCCCAATCGCTCCATTGTGGAGACGGTGGAGAAGATTCTCAAGCACTGCCATCTGTTGCCGCCACCGGACGCCCCGGGTGATCCTGCGGTGATTGCCGCGCTGCAGTCGTTCTTCGAGTACGTCCGCCAGCGCAGCTACGAGCAGAAGAACACTTTCGCCCTCGACCACCTGCTCGACGATCTGGCGCTGATTGCGGAAGGGGAGAACGGGCTGCGCCTGCTCTACGCGCTGCCGCATCTTTCGCAGGAGGGGGTCCAGCTGCTGACGGCCCATCAGAGCAAGGGATTGGAATTCGACGTGGTGCTCCTCGGCAACTTCCGCGACGGCCACTGGGACCGGAGGCGCAGTCCCGCGATGGTCTCCGTGCCGGAGGAGCTGCTCTTCGGACGCAGCAGCGATCAGCGATCTTTCGAAAAGCGCCAGGACGAGCGCCGGGTGGCCTACGTCGCAATGACGCGGGCGCGCCGTCGCCTGCTCTTCACCTGTCCGGACGAGCTGACCAACGGCGGATCGAAGCCGCGTGCGGTGTCCACATCGGGATTCTTCGTGGAGGCGGGGCCGCTGCCGGAGGAGCAGGGCGTGCTGCAGGCGCCCGAGAAGATTTCGACGCTCCTGTATGCGCCCCCGGCCGATCTGGACGCCGATTTCCAATCCTTCCTGCGCGAACGTCTGGAGGACTTCCGCCTGTCGGTCACCGCGCTCAACCACTTTCTGAAAGATCCGCAGCTGTTTCTGGAGCGCGACCTGCTGCAGACGCCGGATCTGAAGTCCGAATCCCTTGTCTTCGGCAACGCCGCGCACCACGCGCTGAAGAAGTGGGGCATGAGCGTGCAGCAGGGCACGCCCATCGGTCGCGAACGATTGATCGACGATCTGCGCAACTACCTGGTGGAGCGCGAGATTCTCACCGAGGCGCAGCGGCGCAATCTGATCAAGCACGGCGAGGAAGTGCTGGGACGCTACTACGATGAAGCGCTGACGGAGAACGTGCCGCACATCTTCAAGATCGAATTCCCCATCAACGCGTACGTGGACGACATCCCGCTGAAGGGCAAGATCGACCGCATCGACCTGGCGCATCCGGATTCCCCCCGGGCGACGATCGTCGATTACAAAACCGGCGTTCCCAAGACCGAGAAGCAGGTCCGCGACGACGGCGACTACTTCCGACAGCTGGCCTTCTACGCGCTCCTCCTGGAGCACGGCATGCCGATCCTGGAGCCCGTGGCGTACGCGCTCGACTTCCTCGGCGAGGGGACGGAGCATCCCATCCGGCGGACGTTCACCGTTTCGGAAGAAGAAAAAGAAGAATTGCGCCGGGTCATTCGTGCCGTATGGGCGAAGATTCAGAATCTGGATTTCACGCCGCTTGATCCGGCCGCAGGTCGAAGACCTGCTGCTCAAGATATTTCCTGAATCCTCCCAACGCCCGCCCCCGATGGCTGATGCGGTTCTTCTCCTCGATCGAGAGCGCGCTGTAGACCTTAGCACTTCCGTCAGGCCGGAAACATGCGGAGATTGGTAAACCCGGCAGGAAGTCCGCTTCCAGTTCATCCGTGATGACGCCGTCGCAGGCTCCCTCGAACAGGTGCTCGTTTCCCTGTGCGTCGATGAAACACAGGGAGCAGATGAATCGCGCGCGTGTATTTTCCTCGCTGCGCATGCGGTCCAGGAAGAACGCAATCCACCGATGATCGCTCGCGTCCGGCCCCGCGCCCCATCGCCGCGTGTGAATCCCCAGCTCATTCGCCAGCGCCTCCACGACGATGCCCGAATCGTCCGCGAGCGTGGGAATGCCGTTGGATCTCTCAAAGTAGAATCGGGCCTTCTGCCGCGCATTGTCCGCAAAGGTGTCTCCTTCCTCATGCGGATTTTCCGCAATGCCGACATCGGCAGGCGTGATACTCCGGATGTCCAAATCCGCCAGCGCTTCGCCGATTTCCCGTATTTTGCCCGGATTGCCGGTGCCCAGGAGCAGCTGCATGGAATCAGTCTAGCATCTGCGACAGAGCCCGGCACCGCTCTCGTCACCCATGGCGCCATGATCACCCTCTACTTCGTCCACCTGATCGTCCCGATGGAAGATGAAGCCGCGGCATTGTCGCCGGAGGGGCGCAGGAGACTGCGGCAGGAGAAGCAGCGTACGGCGAAGCGGGCAAAGGCCCCCTCGGGAGAACGGATGAAGCGTTGACGCATGACGGTACGAACGAATGTCAAAGGACAAATGTCAAAACATTCTGAGGGAGATTTTCATGTGCCGTTCTTTGACATTTGAAATTTGAAATTTGACATTTGAAATTTGTCCCCATTCCCTATCCATTCGCCATTGCCTCGATGAACACCTTCCGCGGCTTCGCGCCGTCGGCCGGTCCCACGATGCCCTTCTCCTCCATGATGTCGAGGAGGCGCGCCGCGCGGGCGTAACCCACTTTCAGCTGCCGCTGCAGCAGGCTGGCCGATGCCTTGCCAGATTCCTGCACCACGCGCACCGCGTCGAAGAAGAGGTCGTCTCCTCCGTTATCGTCCGCGTCCAGATCGATCATGCCGCCGAGCGCCGCCGCTCCGTCCGCCGTACCGCCCTCTTCCTCTTCATCGCCTGCCAGGCCGATCTGTTCGGTCACCCGGCCGCCGCCCGCGATTTTCACCGCGTTGATGACGCGCTCCACTTCCTTGGTGGAGAGGAAGATCCCCTGGATGCGGATGGGCTTGGGAGTGCTCGCCGTCATGTAGAGGAGATCGCCCTTGCCCAGCAGATCCTCTGCGCCGACGCCGTCGAGAATGGTGCGGCTGTCGACCGAGCTGACCACGCGGAAGGCGATGCGCGTGGGCATGTTCGCCTTGATGAGGCCCGTGATGACATCGACGGACGGGCGCTGCGTGGCGATGACCAGGTGCATGCCGGTGGCGCGGGCCATCTGGGCGATACGCACGATCATCGTTTCCGTATCGCGCTTGAACTGGCGCATCATGAGATCGGCCAATTCATCGATGACGATGACGACGCGCGGCAGCAGGTTGGCTTCTTCCGTCTGCTTCTCGTTGTACTCCGTGATGTTCTTCGCCCCCACGTCGGAAAAGCGGTGGAGGCGGCGGCCCATCTCGGCCACGGCCCAGCGCAGGGCCTGCAGCGCCTTGTCCGATTCGGTGATGACGGGCGTCAGCAGATGCGGGATGCCGTTGTAGGGCATCAGTTCCACGCGCTTGGGATCGATGAGAATGAACTTCAACTCGTGCGGCGCGTTCTGGTAGAGCAGCGACGTCAAAAAAACGTTCATGCACACCGACTTTCCCGATCCGGTCGCGCCGGCGATCAGCAGGTGGGGCATGTCTTCCAGGCTCGCCACGAAGGCGTCGCCCGAGACGTCGCGCCCCAGCGGCATCGCCAGGGTCGAGTCGCTCTCATGGAACGCGGGGCTCTCCAGTATCTCGCGCAGATGCACGATCGTGCGGCCGGGATTGGGCATCTCGATGCCGACCAATGCCTTGCCGGGAATCGGCGCCTCGATGCGCAGGCTCTGCGCTGCCAGCGCCAGCGCGAGGTCGTCTTTCAAATTCGCGATCGAACTAAGCTTCACCCCCTCGGCCGGCTGCAGCGTGAACTGCGTGACGGTGGGGCCGGGGCGGGCATCGCGCACGGCGACTTCGATGCCGAATTCTTCCAGCTTTTCCTCGATCCGCTTGGCCTGACGCTTGAGCTCCGCGTCGTTGACGGTCAGCTTGCTCGCCGCGTTGTCCAGCAAATCCATGCCGGGGAAGGTCCACTCCTCGAAGCGCGTGTCCTTCATCTCCAGCACGTCAGAGCGCTTCTTCTTCAGCTTCTCGCGGATCAGCTTCTCCGAAGCCGCCTTGGCAGTGGCGCGGGCGAAATCCGGCCGGACGATGTTGAGCTCCGGATGCTCCTCTTCCTCCTCTTCGACCTCTTCGTCCTCTTCCGCCTCCATCAACACCGCCTCCTCCTCTTCCCCATCGTCGTCTTCTTCGTCCGTCTGCGCGGAGCGGGAGCGAACCGCCTGCCGTACGGGCCGGTCGCGGCGGATCCAGACGGCCAAGGCGGACAGATCGGGCTCGAAGGCCAGGAATATGCCGATCAGCAGCGCGGTGCCCAGCACCGTAAAGCCGACGGCATCACTGAAGAAGAACTTGAACGGCAGGCTCACCATGAATCCGACCGCCCCTGCCAGCTCCTGCTGCCGCGGCCCGATCTCTTCCAGGGGCGCGCGCAGGTGCATCATGCCCAGGAAGGAGAGCAGCCCGATGACCAGCCCGACGGAACGCTTCAATTCCAGCTGCCCCGCGCCGAACGCGTGCAGCACGCCCGAAGCCAGCAGGAAGAAGGGAAAGAGGATTCCCCACGATCCAAAGAAGAACCGCAGGACGCCGTGCAGCGCCTCGCCGACGCGTCCTGCCTCGTCCCGCAGGACCAGAAAGAGCAGGATGGCGCCCGCGATCTGCACGATGCCGCTGATCGCGCGCCTGGTTTCCGGCTGCAGTTTCCAGTCGGGAGAGGCCTGCGCGCCTTTTCTGCCCGATGATTTCCTGCGCTTCTTCCGTGCCATCGGCGGCCAGTATAGCCGCGTTGCCCCGCGGTTTGAACCGAAGAGGGGAACCGAATGGAAAAAACTGTCAAAAATATGTATAATAGTAGTGATAGCTTCGTATACAGTCAGGCTCCCTTCCTCTTTGGCTTCCTTCCCTTCCTCCATGATCCTCCTCAGCTCCCTCCGGACGTTCGTGCGCTCGCACCGGTGGAAGATCCTGTTGGCGACGATCGCCCTCCTGCCGGTCGTCGGCATCGCAGGGTACGCATTCACCCCCCGCACCCCCTCGTACGTCACGGAAGACGCCCGGCGCGGCGACCTGCGCCAGATCGTCGATGCGGTGGGCACCGTCATCTCCGAGCGCGACCTGCAGTTGCAGTTTCCGCTCTCGGGCATCGTCGCCACGGTTTCCGTGCGGGAGGGTGACACGGTCCGCGCGGGCCAGCGGCTCGCGACGTTGCGGGCGGGCAATCTGGCGGCGGACGTATCGGCGGCGGTCGCCCGCGTGCAGGCAGCGGAAGCGGAGTTGCGTGCCAGGGAGCAGGGTGCGCGGGCGGAGGATGTCGCCGTCTCGGAGGCGGAGCTGCTGAGCAGGCAGGCGTCGCTGGCGACTGCGCGCACGGCGCTGCAGACCGCCCGTGAGACGCAGGTGCAATCCCAGCGCCGGATCGTGGCGTTGGCGGAGGAGGCGGAAACGGCGCTCTCGGGCCAGGTGATCAGCGCGGGCAGCACGGTGACCGCGCAGGCGACGGCTTCCCTCAACGCGCTCTCCAGCATCCGCAGCGTGCTGCGCAAGAATGAAGTGACGGATGCGGTCATCCGGCAGGAGAACTTTGAGTATCAGCGCATTCTCTCCTCTCTCACGGAAGCGGAAAGCGCGCTCAATGCCCTGCTGAGCGGCGGCGCTCCGGCCGCATCCGCCGGTGCCATTGCGCGTCTGGAAGAGGCGCGGCGGGCCGTGCAGAGCTCCATCGATGTCGCGAACCGGACCTTCACCCTGATGGATGCGCTGGCGCAGACCACGTACCTGACCGAAGCGATGCGCGACGCCCACAAATCGGTCATTGCGGCGGACCGCAGCGCGCTGCAGGCTGCTCTCGCCACCTTGGACGGCGCCGTGCGCGGCATGCGTGATGCGTCCGCCGCGTACGAAACCCGCCTGGTTGCCGAACGGGCGAATCTTTCCGCAGCCGAGGGCGCGATGCAGCGGGCGGAATCGGATATCGCGGCCTTTGAAGCGGCCGTGCAGATCGCGCAGGCGCAGCTCGACTTACGGCGGGCGCCCGCCCGGCAGACGGATATCGATGCCGCGCGCGCCAACCTCCGGCAGGCGCGGGCGTCGCTGCAGCGGACGCAGGCGGACCTGGCCAATATGGTTCTGACGGCGCCCATCGCGGGGCGCATCACCAGGGTCCACATCAAGACGGGTGAGGCGGCGCCCATGGGTCCCGCGATGACGTTGCTGGGCGAGAGCCCCTTCCGGGTGGAGATGTACGTGTCGGAGATTGATATCCCCAAGGTGCAGGCGGGTCAGGAGGCCACGGTGAAGCTGGATGCGTACGGAGACACCCGGTTCGCCCTGCGCGTCACGGACATCGACGTGGCGCCCACCGTCCGGGACGGCGTCAACCGCTACCGCGTCCGGCTCGATTTTGTGTATCCGCACGACGAGCTGAAGATCGGGATGACGGGCGACGTGGAGATCGTCACCGGCGGCGCGGAGGATGTCGTGATGATTCCCGTGCGCGCGGTGCTGCTGCGCGCGGACGGAACGTCCTACGTGCGTATCCTGAAGCCGGACGGCACCACGGAAGAGCGGCCGGTGGAGACGGGGCTGGAAGGCGAATCGGGCCTCGTCGAAGTGGACGGCGTGGAGGAAGAAGAGACGATCATTGTCCTCGAACGCTCCTGACATGACGGACCAGACCACGCCCCTCATCGAAACACGCGATCTCTGCAAGGAGTACAATAACGACGGCGTCGTGACGCCCGTGTTGCACGACATCAATTTGCGCATCCGGCGCGGAGAGTTCGTGGCGATCATGGGGCCGTCGGGATCGGGCAAATCGACCCTCATGCATATCCTGGGATTCCTCGACGGACAGACGGGCGGCCGCTACCTCTTCCAGGGCATGGAGAGCGGGGAAATGGAGGACGATGACCTGGCGAAGATCCGCGCGACGCGGGTCAGCTTCGTCTTTCAGGCGTTCAACCTGCTGCCGCGCACGACGGTGTTCCAGAACGTCATGCTGCCGCTTCTGTACCATCCCACGATTCCCGTCCACGAACGCGTGGAGCGCGCACAACGGGCGATCGATACGGTCGGGCTGGAGGAGCGCAGCACGTACCTCACCAGCCAGCTTTCCGGCGGCCAGAAGCAGCGTGTCGCCATCGCGCGCGCGCTGGTGACCGACCCGGACGTCATCTTTGCCGACGAACCCACGGGCAACCTGGATTCCCGCTCGGGCATCGCGGTGATGCGCGCGCTGCAGGAACTCAACGATCGCGGCCACACGATCATCCTCGTCACGCACGAGCGCGCGACCGCGGAACACGCCCGGCGCATCCTGCACATCAAGGACGGCCGCATCGATGCCGACACCACCGACTTCCGCCGCATCATTGCGATGGAGGGCGGCGACCTGAAGTAAGCATGCGACTCTCGGACACGCTGGATACGGCGATCAAAGGGGTGACAGTCAACCTGTCGCGGGCGCTCCTGACGATGCTGGGCATCGTCATCGGCGTGGGGGCGGTCGTGCTCATGAGTTCCGTGGGCCAGAGCATGGCAGGACTGATTCTGGGGCAAATCAGCAGCCTGGGTGCCAAGACGATGGTGATCTTTCCCGGCAATCAGGAGGGGAATCCGTTGGCGCCGGGCTTCGACAGCCTGACGTTCGAGGACGTCAGGGCACTGGAACGCCTGCCCTCCATCACGAACGTCGCCCCCTTCATCGTCGTGCCCGGCGCGATCAGCTACGGCCGCGAGCGCGCATCGTCGCAGGTGATCGGCGTGCATCCCAACGCGTTTCTCAATCAGGAAGTGGAAGCCGCGCAGGGGAGGCTGCTGGACCAGACCGACATCGACGGCGCGAAGTACGTCGCGCTGCTGGGGCCCGATACGGCGGAAAAGCTCTTCGCCCAGGCGGATCCGCTGGGCAAGCGCGTGAAGATCGGCGCCAATACGTACACCGTCATCGGCGTGGCGAAGCCCATCGGGTCGCAGTTCTTCCAGAATGTCGACGACCGCATCTACGTGCCGCTCAGTACGGCGCGCCTGGTGACGGGCCAGCGCTACGTCAACAACGTCACCATGACGGCGACGGATACCTTCGAGCGGGCCATCGATGACATCAAGTTCACGCTGCGCCGGCAGCACGGCATTGATAACCCGAACGACGACGAGAAGAAGGATGACTTCATCATCCGCACATCGGATCAGGCGAGCGCCATCCTGGGAACCGTGTCGCTGGGCCTCACGCTGTTCATCTCCACCCTCGCCGCCATCAGCTTAGTCGTCGGCGGCATCGGCATCATGAACATCATGCTCGTCTCCGTGACGGAGCGCACGCAGGAGATCGGCCTGCGCAAGGCATTGGGCGCGACGCGCGGCGACATCCTCCGGCAGTTCCTGCTCGAGTCGGTCATCTTTACATTTCTCGGCGGGACGATCGGCATTCTGGGGGGCCTGGGGGTGGCGTACGCGGCATCCCTCCTCGTGCAGCGCTTTTTGGCCAGCTATTCCTTTGCCGTGTCGGTGGCTTCGATCGTGATCGCCTTCATCATGGCCGCGCTCACGGGCATCGCCTTCGGCATCGCGCCCGCCCGGAAGGCGGCTTCCCTCAGTCCCATCGAAGCGCTCCGCTACGAATAATGCGCAAACCCGACCTTCTCGCAACGGCGTTCAAGGGCATGACGGTCAATACGACCCGGACATTCCTCACGATGCTGGGAATCGCCATCGGCGTCGGATCCGTCATTCTGATGATCTCCGTGGGGCGCAGCTTCGAAGGGTACATCCTGGCGCAGGTGGAAGGATTCGGGAGCAGGGTGGTGGAGGTGTATCCCGCCGATCTGGAACGGTTCGGCGGCAATCTGGATACCATCACCACGGATGACCTTGCGCAGGTCCGGCGCATGCAGACGGTGGAGAGCATCACGCCCATCATTCTCGTCAGCCGCAAGGCGTCCTACGGACGCGAGGAAGTCTCGCCCGAGATCCTGGGCGCGGAACCGCCTGTCTTTTCCAACTACGGATTCGAACTCGAGCGGGGGAGGCTGATGGATGACAGCGACGTGGAAGGCGCGAAGAACGTTGCGGTGATCACCGATACCATCGCCACGGATCTCTTCGGCAACCGCGATCCGGTCGGCGAGCGGATCAGCATCGGCGGCCAGCCGTTCACCGTCGTCGGCGTCCTGCGCCCGTACGGCTCCCGCGCCATCGCCGGGTTTACGAACCAGATCATCATTCCCTTCACCTCGGCGCGCATCCTCACGGGGCAGCGCAGCATCACGCTCATCAACATGCTCGCGAAGGATGACCCGGAGCTGGTCAAGCAGGAACTCACGCAGCTGATGCGGCGGCAGCACAAGATCGACAATCCCGACAATGATCCGGACCTCGATGATTTCCGCGTCCGCACCGCGCAGCAGATCCTGGGGGTCATCACGTCCGTCACGCTGGGCCTGACGATCTTTCTGGCGGTGATTGCCGCCATCAGTCTGCTGGTCGGCGGCATCGGCATCATGAACATCATGCTCGTCTCCGTGACGGAGCGCACGC
>CAYZGJ010000010.1:0-24132 GCA_964478005.1 uncultured Candidatus Peribacteria bacterium | reverse complement strand
ATGAAGAGAGTATATCAGTTTTAGTGTTGTTTGCTGCCTTAGTTAGAGAGTCATTATAACTTTTGACATTCTTCATCGTCAATCTTGCGAACCGGAACAGTGACGGGATCGGTAGGGATGATGTCATTTGCTTCCATGCCTACTATGATAGTGAATTCCGTCTCATGCGCAATCAAAATTACAGAATGAATTCAATCTGTATACATCCGGTTAACCCCCGATTTCAATCGGGGGAGAAACGACGGTCGGCACATCGAATGCATCAGATGATCATTGCTTCTCCATTTGCCTCCGCTTCGCCGTCACCGTGTTGCGGATCAGGCTGGCGACGGTCATGGGGCCCACGCCGCCGGGGACGGGGGTGATGGCGGAGGCGACTTGTGAAACGGCGGCGAAATCGACGTCGCCTTTGATCCCATCCGCGGTTTCACTGATGCCTATGTCGATGACGACGGCTCCCGGCCGCACCATGTCCGCCGTGATCAAACCGGCTTTCCCGACCGCCGTGCAGAGGATGTCCGCCTGCCGGGTGTGTGCTGCGAGATCCGCCGTGTCCCGGTGGCAGACGGTCACCGTCGCCCCGCGGTTGAGGAGCATCGCAGCCAGCGGCTTGCCGACGATGTTGCTGTGCCCGACGACGACGACGTTTTTCCCGAATACGGATATGTCATAGTGCTCCAGCAGAGCGATGACGCCGGCGGGTGTGGCAGGGGGAAGGTGCTCAAAGTCCGTGGAGAGAAAGAGCTTTCCCAGGTTGTACGCCGTGAATCCGTCGACGTCTTTCATGGGATCCATGGCACGGAAGAGCAGCGGCTGGACGGCCTGCAGGTGCGCGGGCAGCGGCAGCTGGATGATGTACCCCGTGACATCCGCATCAGAATTCAATTCGGAGATCAGCGCCTGCATCTCCTGTTCCGTTGCAGTCGCTTGCAGGTGTCGATGCTCCGTTCGCATGCCGACCGCAGCGCAGGCGTCCAATTTCTTCCGGATGTAGCGGTCGCTGGCGGGATCATCGGCGACCTGCACGATCACGAGGCGCGGATCGAGCCGGGCGATATCGGGACGCAGAGCATCGAGCATCTGCTGGGCGGGTTCTGCTCCGGTGAGAGGGCGCGCGGTCATCGGGAAGCGGGGAAGGGGAGACGGTCGAGGACGTGCGCGAAAAGTGCATCGGCGGTTTCCTGCTTTTCCCTGCTCGTATCGAGTACGAGAATGTCGTGTTCCTGCGCGTAGCGCCGGTAACCGTCATGCACGCGCCGCTGGAACGATTCCTCTTCCAGAAACTCCTGATGATCCCGCTTGCTCCACCGTCGGACGCAATCTTCAAACGGGGGCAACAGAATGACCTGAAGATCGGGGCGCGGGAACCGGCTGTTGATGGAAGCGAGCCAGGCGGAATCCAGACCCGCCGCCGCGCCGAACTGCAGCGTAGAGAGGACGTACTGCTCACAGATGACCGTGGTGCCCGCTTCCAGTGCAGGGCGAATCTCTTCGTCCAGATGCAGTGCGCGGTCCGCCGTGAAGAGGAGCTGCAGCGCGTCGGCGGCGATCTCCTCGCCGGAGAGGATCGTCCGGATCAGCTTGCCAATCGCGTTGTCCGATGGTTCACGGGTGAGATGGACCGTATGCCCGTGTGCCGCCAATCTCTCGGCGAGAATCGTCGATTGCGTGGTCGTTCCGCTGCCGTCCGGCCCTTCGATGACAATGAAGCTGCCCTGCATACGCTCGCCAGTATAGACGTTTTCTGCTATCATTCGAAGATATACTCTTACACACATGCGTGACACATCCTTGCATCTGCTGCCGCTCTTCCTCCGGTGGTACTGGGTGGAACGGCCTGCAGCCCTCACAAAGGGGTACATGCGCTATGCGCGCGCGCTGGGGAGCGTGTTCTCGTTCATCTACCTGATCAAAACTTTCTTCGCGCCGTGGAAGAGCATCCGGGATGTGTATCCCCGACGGGGATTCAATATGCAGCAGATCCTCGAGACCCTGACACTCAATCTGACCGCGCGGGTCATCGGTGCGATTGTCCGTTTCTGCGCACTGATCGGCGGCGTCCTCGTGCAGGCAGTCGCCTTCTTCTGTTTCGCTGCCTACCTGCTGCTCTGGATCTCCCTGCCGTTCTTGATCGTCGGCGGCATTGTCCTGCTCTGGTTTCCATGATCCCTCCGCCGCTGCCCATCACCGGCACGTTGCAGCACACCGCCCTCACCCTGCGGCGGATCTTCCTGCGTTGGCCGGCAGGCACGGTCTACGCCGCTCTCATCTGTATCGGCATATGGCGCGCATCCGTGCAGGGCGACCCCTTTCCGGCTCTCTTTGCCGGCGGGAGTATCGTGCTCCTTCTCCACGTGCTGCACCGCTTCCTGCGCGAACGGCTGGAGAATGATGCACTGGAACCGCGCGGCGTCCATCCCGCCGAGATGCTCTCCATGGACATGGTCCGGATGCTGCGTCACGTGAACGTCGTGAGCGGTGCGGATCTCTTGCGTGCCGCCACCGATACGGAACGCGGACGGTTCATCCTGGAGGAGATGGGCGTGGAGCGGGACGCATTCCTGGCCGCATGTCTGGAGGAAGCCGATGCCCAGGTGGATGTGCGCGCCTTCCTGGACTACGCAGCCACTCGCATCCGCGAATGGGAGGAAACGCGCGTGGATGCCCCGGTCATCCTGCGGCTGCTGTTCGGTCACCTCCGTTCCTGCCAAAAGCAGCTGCAAGAGGCCGACCTTTCGGAAGAGGATCTGGAAGGCATCCTGCACTGGGAAAGGTTCCATCATCGTTTCCGCCTGACGGAAGCACCGTGGTCCGCCGATGCCATACGCCGCAACAGTGATCTCGGCCGGTCCTGGGTGGCGGGCTACACGAATGCGCTGGACGATGTGACGACGGAGATCAGCGCCCACGCCTCCGGCACCGGCGAGCGCAGCGTCGTGGTGCATGCCGATGCCATCGAACAGGTGTTGCGCATTCTGGGGCGATCCAAACAGAAGAACGTGCTGCTCACCGGCGAACCCGGCAGCGGCAAGCGGACACTGATCGCCAATCTCGCGGTGGCACTGCGTGTGGAAGAACGCGCAGCGCATCGCTCGTACACGCGCGTCCTGCAACTGCAGACCGAGAAGCTGCTTTCGGGTATGGCGCAGCCGGATGTATTTTTCCTCCAGGCAATCGCGCGGGCGCAGGACGCCGGACACTTCATCCTCGTGATCCGGGATCTGGCGGTGCTCCTTCGCTCGCAAAACGCAAACCTGCGCACCATCCTCACCAAGTGCCTGGAAGCCCAGAACATCAGCATCATCGGCATTGTGGACAGCCGCGACTACCACGCGATCATCCGGCCGGATGCGGCTCTCGACAGCCTGTTTGAGCGTGTCGACGTGACGGACGCCACGGACGAGGAAACCATGGCGGTGCTCATGGCGCACACCTTCGCCCAGAGCAGGCGCGGCCCGCACGTACCGTATAAATCCCTCCGTTCCATTCTGGATCTTTCCCATCGCTTTCTCAGCGGAAGCGGTGGAATGCCCGGAACGGCGGTGGATGTCCTGGACGATGCCCTGGCCTTGGCGCGGGAGCAGCGCACGGGAACCGTACGTGAAGAGCACGTGCGCACGGTCGTTTCGCGCAGGGGAAAGCTCAACGTCACGCAGGTTTCCGGCGACGAGCGCGAGCGTCTGCTGCGACTGGAGGAGGTCATGCGGCAGCGCGTCATCGGGCAGGATCCTGCGGTGCAGGCGGTGAGCAGCGCCCTCAAGCGCGCCCGTTTGGACATCGGCGAGCGCAAGCGGCCCATCGGGACGTTCCTCTTCCTGGGGCCGACCGGCGTGGGCAAGACGCAGACCGCGAAGGTGCTGGCAGAGGAATACTTCGGGTCGGCGGACGCCCTCATCCGCCTGGACATGAATGAATTCAGCCACCCCGATGCGATTTTCGGCATCATCGGATCGTCCGGCAGAGGCGACGGATTCCTCACGCAGAAGGTGCACGACGCGCCGTTCTCCGTCATCCTCCTCGACGAAATCGAGAAGGCGCACGTCAGCGTGCTCAACGCTTTCCTGCAGATTCTGGACGAAGGATTTCTGCGCGACTCCGGCGGCGGGAAGACGGACTTTCGCAATACCATCATCATCGCGACGTCCAACGCGGGCGCCTTGTTCCTTCGTGATTTCCTCCGCGACCACCCCGATGCGGAGCGCGCTGCAGCAAAGGAGCCGCTGCTCGACAGCATCCTGCGGGACAGAATCTTCTCGCCCGAGTTCCTCAATCGATTCGATGCGACCGTTCTCTTCTATCCGCTGACCAGGGAGGACGCCCGGCGGGTCGCCCGGCTGATGATCGATGACATCGTGCGGGACGTTCAGCAACGCCGGGGCATCACGGTGCGGGTGGAGGAGGCCACGCTGGAGACGCTGCTGGACCGCGGGTACAGCGCGGAGTTCGGCGCGCGCGAAATGCGCAGGACCATCATGGAGACGATCGAAAACTATCTGGCAGATTACCTCCTGCGGCATGACGTAAGGCGCGGAGAAGAAATCCTGATCACGTGAGCGGCAGGTCCAGCCAGTGATCCAGCCAGCGGAGGAAACGTTGTATCATGGGGAAGGTGCGGAACACAGTGTTCTACGACGGATGAGCATGCCGGTCACTGTGCGGATCGGCGGAAAACTTTCCGCGCACGAAAAAGGCTCCCGGAGGAGCCTCGTTTCGCAGATCGACGGGATCAGAAGTCTCCGCCCATTCCGGCGGGCATGGCGGGAGCGGGCTCTTCCTTCTTCGGAATGTCGGTGATGGCCACCTCCAGCGTAAGGAACATGGATGCCACGGAGGCGGCGTTCTCCAGGGCGGAGCGGGTGACTTTCTTCGGATCGATGACCATCTCCGCGATGAGATCGCCGTAGGTTCCGGTCAGTGCGTTGTACCCGAAGCCGTCCTTGCCTTCCTGGATCTTGGTGACGACGACTTCTCCCGCCACGCCGGCGTTCTGCGCGATGTTGCGGGCGGGCGCGGAAAGCGCGTTCATCACGATCTCGATACCCACCCGCTCGTCTTCGCTCTGCGTGGCCTTGTGCAGTTTTTCCAGGGCCGACAGCGCGCGGATGTACGCCGCGCCGCCGCCCGGAACGATGCCTTCCTCGGCCGCCGCGCGGGTGGCGGAGAGGGCGTCTTCCACGCGGTGCTGCTTCTCTTTCTGCTCCACTTCCGTGGCCGCGCCCACCTTGATGACGGCGACGCCGCCCGTGAGCTTGGCCAGGCGCTCCTGTAGCTTCTCTCGGTCGAAATCGGACTTCGTGTGCTCCAGTTGCCCCTTGATTTCGTTGATGCGCGCTTCGATGTCCTTCTTGTCCCCGTCGCCGCCCACGATGAGCGTGTTGTCCTTGGAAACGACGACGCGGCGCGCGGTTCCCAGATCCGCCAGCGTCACGTTCTCCAGCTTGAGACCCACTTCCTCGCTGATGACGCGGCCGCCCGTGAGCGCCGCGATATCCTTGAGGATCTCCTTGCGGCGGTCGCCGAACGCGGGAGCCTTGACCGCGAGCGCGCTGAACGTGCCGCGCAGCTTGTTGACGACCAGCGTCGCGAGCGCCTCGCCCTCGACGTTCTCGGCGATGATGACAATTTCCTTCTTCCCGCGCTGCGCCACGGCCTCCAGCACCGGCAGCAGTTCCTGGATGGACCCGATCTTCTTGTCCGTGATCAGGAGGAACGGCTTCTCGTAGACGGCTTCCATGCGGGCGGTGTCCGTCACGAAGTACGGGGAGATGTAGCCGTTGTCGAACTGCATCCCCTCCACGTACTCCTTCTCCAGGCCCAGCGTCTGCCCGGATTCCACGGTGACCACGCCGTCCTTGCCGACCTCATCGATGACCTCCGCAATCATCTCGCCGATGGCGGAATCCTGAGCGGAGATGGTGGCGACGGCGGCGTACTGGTCTTTCTGCGTGACGTCTTTCTTCAGCTTGGCGAGGAAATCCGTGACCTCCGCGACCGCCTTCTCCATGCCGCGCTTGATCAGAATCGCGTTACTGCCGGAATTCAGATGCTTCATGCCCTCTTCCATCATCGCGTGAGCGAGGACGGTGGCGGTGGTGGTGCCGTCGCCCGCGGCATCGTTCGTCTTGGTCGCGGCTTCCTTCACCAATTGCGCGCCCAGGTTTTCGTACTTGTTCTCCAGTTCGACTTCCTTGGCCACGGAGACGCCGTCTTTCGTGACCATCGGGCCGCCGTAGCTGCGCTCCACGACGACGTTGCGGCCCTTGGGGCCCATGGTGGCGCGGACGGCCGCAGCCAGCTTGGAGACGCCTTTGAAGACCTGCTGGCGGGCGTCGTCGCCGAAGATAAGTTGCTTTGCCATAGAACGAAGGGGGAGGGGGTAGGTTGTAGGGAATAGAGAGCGGGTCTTCGACCCGCGGAAAATAGTCAAAGATTATTTCACGATGCCCAGGACGGAGTCGAGGTGCAGGATCTTCACCTCCACATCCTTGCCGTCCTTGGATTTCAGTTTCACTTCGTCGCCGGCGTACTTGCCGAAGAGCACCTTGTCGCCGACCTTCAGGTGCTTCGATGGATCGTCGCCGTCCTTGCCGATGCCGCCCTTGCCGAGCGCGACGATGATGCCCTCCTGGGGCTTCTCGCCCTTGGCGGTATCGGGAATGACGATGCCGGACGCCGTGACTTGTTCGGCCTCCAGCGGAAGGACCACGACGCGGTCACCCAGCGGGGTGATGGTGACGGCGAGCGCGGGGACGGATGCAGCGGTTGCCATAGAGGATGTGGTAAGGAAGTAAAGGAATGAGTGCGATTTGTCAGACGGAAATTCCGTCTGCTATCAGTCGGGATTTTAGAGTGATAATTCGGGGAGTCAAGCGTTGGCGGGATGATTGCTCCGTGCCAGGGAAGGCTGCGTGCCCTCAAACGATCTGGCACCTACAGCCGCCGGCGGAAAAACCGAGCGAGAGTGAGGAGGATCAGTCCGTACAGAAAGAGAAATGTCGTGTTGAGGGGCGTGGGATCGGCGATCACCTGCAGGAGCGTGCGCTGAAAGAATACCAGCAGAATACTGCCCGGCAGAATGCCGAGGAACGTGCCGGCGGAGAAGGGGAGCAGCCGCGCGCGGTAGGCTCCCGCGACGTAATTGATCACCCCGAAAGGCGCCACCGGGATCATGCGGACGATGGCGAACGACAGAAATTCTCTCTTCTCCATCGCCGCAGAGAGCTTCGCGACGCTGCGGTGGAAGATGCGCTGCAGGTACTTCCGCCCCATCAACGATCCCACGCCGTAGTTGACCCACGCGCTCAGCATCATGCCGCTCCAGATGTACAGGAGCGCCCACGGGGCCGGGAAGACGACAGCCGTCGCAAGCATGACAAAATTCATCGGTACGCAGAGCAATCCCAGTGCTACGAAGAGGAAGGGCATCCAGAGCGGGCCCAGGGGAAGGGCGGGGATCGCTGTCAGGATCGTGGATCCGAGGATGGATTCCACCCATGCCTGCAGGGGCGTGAAGCGCAGCAGCGCCGCTCCGAAGAGGAAGAAACCGACGACGCCGCCCGCCAGGACCAGCGCGTGCAGCAGGATGGGATGGCGCGAGCGCAGCAGCGGTTCGCGGATGGCGTCGACCGTTGCATCGAAGAGCAACGGCTGGCGGTAGTCACTGAAGTCCGTGCGGACCATCCACCGTTCCAACTCCGTGGGCGTCCGGATGGACGTCGCCACGAGCCTGCGTCCTGGCTGCGTCCGGTCGGCGATGGCGCGGTGCAGGTCTGCGAGGCGATCGCGGCAGAGCGCGCGCACGTCTTCCTGCGGGATGCCCGTGTGCTCGGCCAGCAACATCGTCTTCCAGGCAAGCAGCGTCTCCCGGCACGCGGGGCTCCGCCCCGCATCCACGGTAAGGTCGCATTCACTGTCGAGTCCCATGGACCGCGCCGTCAGGTTGGAGGAACCCACCATCGCGAGCCGGTCATCTGCGATCATCAGCTTCGAATGCACGTAGATCTGTTCTTCATTCTGCGCCACCGGGCTGAAGATGCCCAGGCGGGCGTGGCGATCCGCCTCTCTCAGCTCCCACAGCATCACCGCGCGATGCATCATGAGCATCAGGTTGCCCGTGCCCTGCTCGTTGATCCGCGGAAGGAGGATGGTGAGGAACGGTCCGTTCTCTTCCCGCAAGCGCGCACAGAGCGCTTCGGTGATCTCGCGGCTGGTGAGGTACTGATTCTCGATGTACAGGTGGCGCTCCGCCGCAGCGATGATGTCGAGCATCATCCGTCGCGTCTCCGCGATAGCCGGACGATCCTTGTAGGCGGGCATCGTCCTGCTGATGGCGCACGCCGCGGGCGGAAGCGTCCAGGGCAACGCGTTCCCGTTCTGCGTGCCGGAGGGGGCGGGGCGGGGGAGCGCTGTCCCCGTCGCATCCTTCCACCGCTGCCGGAAGTAGTCGCCCAGCACGCGGCAGACCTCGCCCCGGACGCGGATGTTGACATCATGGTACGGCCCGTACAGGCTTCCGCTGTGCTTGATGCGGCGCGGATCATCGGGGCGGTGCTCCGGCAGATCCCAGCGCGCCATGGTGAAATCCATCCCCCCGCACCACGCCACCGCGTCATCGATGATCATCAGCTTCTGATGGTGCGAAGCCGATAGGGGCAGTTCATTGTCAAAGACCAGGTGCACGCGGGAGAACTGCGGGCGGAGCAGCTTCCAGCGGATCAGCTGCTCCCGGTCCCGGCTGTAGAGCGGATTGGCGTACCAGACCAGGATGTACACGTGCAGAGCGGGATTGCGCTGCGTGATCACCCGGAGGAAGTCCAGCATCCGCGCGGGGGGATCGGCATCCTCCTGTCCGGGCAGCAGCGAGATGCCGGAGTGGAAATCCCACCCCAGGATGTAAATCGCCTCCCGCGCCCGCTGCATCGCCTCGTACGCTTCCGCGTAGTACGTTCCCGCATCCACCACCAGATGCGCGCCGTCGGCCTGAGCGGTCCGGAAACAATTCTCCCCGGGACGGAAGAAGGAAGAAGGAGAAGCAGGCATGCAGGATAGTTGACGGACAACTATTGTGCGCATTGCGCAGTTTCATGATGAGTCCTGCACACTGCATGCCCTATTTATGTTTTCAATGTTTTTTTAGCATTACTCCAAGCGACATCAACAAGGAAATTAATCAGTAATTGGCTATTGTCAAATTCACTCTCTTCTCCCAAAACACCCTGTTCTGAAGAATCACTTTGAGATTGAATAATAATGGCAAGACTTTCCTTCATAGCCTCGGGCGTTAACGATGGATTATCTTCGAAAAGCGAGATCAACCTATGAACCCATGTAACCGAATGTTCAATAACAACTCCACCCTGCTTATTGATTTTTAATTGTCCCGCCGTATTTAGGCTCTCAAACAATTGCCCGATAGGATCTTTTGGAAAGTTTGGCATATAAATTATAGTAGTGAGTACGTGTTCACAGTAACACATGGTAGCTTACATTGCAAAATTCTGGTGCCCTGAACCCTGAAATTTCGATTTTTTGAACACATAGCCAAAAAGAGCACGGCAGAATTAGGGCTTCTACCACCTACCCCTTGCATATGCTCTCTTTGGACAAGCATCATATCGCCGACCTGTTCGTCTGGGTAGACGATCTCCTCTCGGCATCTCCGCGAGCCGCCGGCCACCCATTGCTGCTCACGGATGCCGAAATCATCACCATGCAGATCTGGAGCGCCCTGGACGGACGACAGAAGACCATCAAGGATCTTTGGCGTTTCGCACGCCGTCGTCTGGCGGCGGAGTTTCCGCGTCAGCCGAGCTACAATGCATTTCTCGACCACTGCCACCGTACCGCACCGCTGATGTTTCAGTTGTTGCAGATGCTGCTGCAGACGGAGAAGCCGATCAAAATCACAGACTCCACCCTGCTGCCTGTCTGCAGGATTCACCGGGCAGACAGACACTGCGTCGCCAAGGATGTTGCTGGCTTCTGGAAGAATCGGCAGGGGTGGCACCACGGATTCAAGCTGCAAGTATCCGTGACGCTCCGGAAGGAGCTGTGTGCCATCGTACTCACGCCCGCCGATGTCTACGACGGACAGGTGGCGGAGATTCTCTTCAACACGCGCACGTGCATCGGCATCGTAGACAGCCACTACGGCGGATCGGTGCTGCGGGACATTCTCTGGGAGCGGTCGGAGACTCTCGTCATCGCGCCGCCGCACTACAAGCAGCGCCGGAAGATGGCCACGTTTGCCCGGCAATTCCTCCTCCATCAACGGTCCAAGGTGGAAGCCATGTTCGATTTCCTCACGGAACACCTGCATCTCGTCTCCTCCTTTCCCCGTTCCGTGCGGGGCTACCTTCTCCACTATGTCCGTATCCTGCTGGGCTATCAGATTTTCGCTCTGGCACGCGCATCTTGAATTTCAGGGTTCAGGGCGTGCTGCTCTATGCAGCATTCGTTCCTCATCACCAGATGCGCGCCGTCGGCCTGAGCGGTCCGGAAACAATTCTCCCCGGGACGGAAGAAGGAAGAAGGAGAAGCAGGCATACAGGATAGTTGACGAACGACCCATGCCTGCCTTGCACGTAGTCGAAATCGATCGTTTCACTGCCATCGCATCGTGCATGCACTATTCCACCTCCACTGCTGCCGAAGATGGCTGGAGAGAAAGCGCGAATGCCTCATCAACGATTCCCCGAAATATTGTATCAATAGCAGCATAGGATTCTTGACCTGCTTGAAATGGATCAACATCTGCAGCAAGAATAAGCGGCCTAACTTTTTTGCCAATTTCAAAACAAAAAGCCCCAACTAGTCTTTCACATGATAATGAACGATTCTGGCGTATTGCAACGGTTAATTCCTGAACAATTCCGTTGCGAGCTTGGCTTATATCAATTGTGCCGCCTAATTGGCCCGGAATCATTTGATCGTATCTGTCATAGATGTTGCGCGCAACAACAGCTTCTGACATTCCGCCATTTCTGTTAACCATATTGGATGGGAAAGAATTAGTTCTGTATAGTATTCCAGTAATTATTGAAAGGCAATGATTCTGGTGCCGACGGAGAGACTTGAACTCTCACAAGATTGCTCCCACACGCTCCTGAAGCGTGCGCGTCTACCAATTCCGCCACGTCGGCATGAGGCACCGGAGGAGAAAAGATCATTGAAAGAGAATCGTGAGCTTGTCCCGAGCTTGTCGAAGGACCACGTCGGCTCGTGACGCGCCGGATGATAGCATAACTCCCGCCCGTGTCACGCCTGTACCAAACGCAATTTTCGGGGCTATACTCCCGACCGATGGCATCGCGCTGGATCCGGTTCGGCGAGTGGAGCGTCCTGGGACTGCTCGCGTTTGCGGTGCTGTGGAAAGGGGGGAAGGGGCTGGAGGCGACGTGGCTCTTTGCGTTGCTCGCCTTTGCCCTGGGGTTCCTGACCTGGCGGATGCGTTTTACCGATCGGCAGGCGTGCGCGGAGCGCGTGCCGGGGCTGCTGTGGACGGGAGTCCTGCTCTTCGTGCTGTGGACGGCGGTGAGCTGGTTTGGTTCCCAGACGCGCAACTACGGATTGGACGAGGTGCTGCGTACGGCCGCGGCCGCTTTTCTCTTCCTCTGGATCATCCGCATGCGCGCCCTGGGCAGGCTGACCGTGCTCCCGGATCACGTTCCGCGCGGGATGAGCGTCCTCGCCATGGGTGCGGGCCTCATCGGCATCGCCGTCTACGCGCTGCAGCCGGTCAACCGGTTCACGGGCACGTTCTTCGACGCGCGCTTCCACACCGACTACTGGCCCAACGCGTGGGCGCAGTTCCTGCTGCTGGCCTGGCCGCTGCTCCTGTGGACGCTGTGGACAGATCGCGAGCGGCCGCGGCTGCGCGTCCTGTGGCCGGTGGGACTCGCGCTGCTGCTTTCCGCATTGTTCCTCAGCTACTCGCGCGGGGCGCTGATTGCGTTTGCGGGACAGATCGTCCTGCTCGGCGCATTCCTCCTCTGGCAATGGTTCCGCCACCGTGCGGACAGTGCGCCCGCACCCCGGTCGCTGCAGAAGGCGGGCATGACGGTTGTGGCCGTGCTTGCGCTCGCGGGACTGCTGTGTACGTCCGTCAATGCGCTGCGGTCCGTCCGCTTCGACGTGCAGTCGGTGGCGGAGAAAGCGACCTTCACGGCTGCGGAAGGGCGGTCGTCGGTGAGCGAGCGGTCGCAGTTCTGGAGCCAGGCCCGGGCCCTGGGGCAGGCGCGCCCGCTGCTGGGGTGGGGGCCCTACAGCTTCCGCTTCGTCCAGACGCCGCTCATGACGGATGTACTGGCGACCTCGGATCATCCGCACAATATCTTTCTGAAGATCGCCATGGAGCGCGGGGTGCCCGCACTGCTGCTGCTCCTCTTCCTGTGCGGCTTCATCGCCGTGGCGGGAGTGCGCAGGGTGCTGCAGGGCGGGGATGCGCGCGCGGCGCTGCTGCTCGTCGCGCTCGCCGGGTTCCTGGCGCACAATCTGATCGACTACAACGTGCAGTTTGTCGGCATACTGCTGCCCGCCGTCCTCCTCGCGGCGCTGCTCGTCGATCGGGATGCCTCTCTGCCGGCAACGCCGTTGCCGCGCGCGATCCGGCTGCGCGTGCCGCTTATCGAACAGACGATGCTCCTGGCGCTGACGGCCCTGCTGCTGTGGGAGGGGGGGCACCTGGCCCTCTCATCGGCGGGGCGCCATGCGGAGGCGCGGGGGGATGCGGCTGCGGCGCTCCACTGGTACGCGCGGTCGCGCCGGTCCCTCTTCCCGCGGGATCTGGAACTGAGCCGGGCCCGCCTGCTGACCGATCGCCGCTCGTACGGGCAGGCGGCAGCCGCACTGGAGGCGTACGCCCGGACGAATGCAGAGGATGCGCGTCTCTGGAAGCTGCGCGGGGAATGGGAACTGCGGCGGGGGCGCTACGCGGAAGCGGCAGCGGCCTTCGGGGAGGCGTTCCGCCGCGGAGCTTTCACCGATGCGTCCATCACCCGCCTGTACATCGAGGCGCTGCGGCGCAATGGGCAGGGCGATCGCCTGGAGGAACTGCGTTACGTTTTCACGGAGGTGTTCCGGCAATTTGGCGATGCCATCCTGCACAACGCCCACTTCATTGCGCTGTCGCAGAATCCCGAGGAGCTCCTGGCTCTCAGCGGACTGCTGGAGGATTCGTATCCGGAAAGCAGCGTGGATTTTCACGCTATTGCACGATCGGCATTCGATCATGCGCTGGAGGAGCGTTCCCGATACGCAGCGCGCCCGCCGGGCATCTTGTGGTGATGCATTCTGCGTGGAATGGCCCGATACGCGGCCCTTCCAGCGGATTCCGGCACCTCGTGATCTACCCCTCCGGGAGCGGAAGGTGGCAGGAGAGTGCCCGCGCGGGCCGGCGGTGGCTTCCTCCGTTCCGGCTTCGATTACCGAATGGCCGGAATGCTCATCACCATGCTCAGGGAGAGGAAGGCGATGAACGCGACGTGCATGAGCACGATCGGGAGTGAAGCCTTCTGAGTGGCTTGCTTCACGTCTTTCATAGTACGTCCGAAACCGGACGCGAGGGAGTGTACGAATCGGGAGTCTGTTGTCCAGCAAACCTTGACGAGTTTTCTTGATCAGGTTCTGCCAACTTCGATTGCGTCAGGAAATGGATGAAGAGATGTTTCTTCGGAATACTCTGGCCATTTCGAAGAATCGATATGTACAAATATGTAGTTCAAGGAAAAAACTTGGTTTGCGAGGAGATCTTGATGGGATTGAAATAGATGGTATTTCGTAGGATATGGTCGGGGCGGAGAGACTCGAACTCTCGACCTCGTGAACCCGAATCACGCACTCTAGCCAACTGAGCTACGCCCCGACAATGCAATTCTATACGAACAGCAGTGAAATACCAGACATGGGGAACGGTGCCCGCATGCGCAAGTACGAGCACCTCTCTGCGTCATCCATGACGCATGAAACCCTTCGCCCCCATCGGTCTGGTAATTGTCGCAATCCTCCTGCACGCCTGCACGGTCAACGGACAGACGGATGGGGATGGTGGAGTATCCGTCGAGAGGTGGAATCTGTTTGAAGGGGAGACCCGCCTTCGCTTTCGCGACCCTCGGAACTACAGCGGCCAGGGAAGAAGAGGTGAGGAATTTCAAAGCGTTCAAAAGTACTGGCCGTTGCCACGCGCGGACGAACGGCCGACGCCGCTGCACTTCGGGTTGTTCGTGACACCGGATCCCGACCGCAATCCGATCGATCCGCCGGAGCGCTTCACCGGCTACCACGTGGCGACGGATTTTGAGCTGCTCCCGGGGGAGGAAGATGCGGAAGTCCCGGTCTTTGCCGTCTGCAGTGGAACGGTGGTCTTCAGCGGCTTTGCATCGGGCTACGGTGGATTGCTGGTGCAGAGCTGCTCGATGCAGGGGGAGGAAGTCACCGTGCTCTACGGCCACGTGCGGATAGATCCATTGCCGGCACGCGGCACGCTCCTGCGTGCGGGAGAGCGCATTTCCGTCCTGGCCGATGCGCGGAGCGATGAAGCAGGAGAGACGCGCAAGCATCTGCACCTGGGCATCCGCCGCGGACCGCAGCTGGACCTGCGGGGATACGTCCAGCGGGAATCGGAAATCAGTCATTTCATCGATCCGAAGACGGTGCTTCCGTTGCAGGAATGACGCATGACGAATGTCAAAGGACACCTGACAAATCTCAAAGGGCTTGAACGATAATTTGACATGAGAAATTGGAACTTTGACATTGGTTTCCGTGGGCTCCAGTTGCATCTGCAACCACATACAGTAGAGTGAGCATTGCTCTTCCCTCCTTCTCCCATGAAACCGTTTCGTTCCACAGGAGTCATTGTCGGCATCATCGTCGGCATCATCGTGCTGCTCGGCCTCTGGCTGCTGGGTGGCTACAACAGGATGATCACCGCAGATGAGAACGTGGATACCGCCTGGCGCCAGGTGGAGACGCAGTACCAGCGACGCATGGATCTGGTGCCCAATCTCGTCAGCACGGTCCGGGGTGCCGCCAGCTTCGAGCAGGAAACGCTTACGGCGGTCACCGAGGCGCGCACCCGCTGGCTCAATGCGTCCGCCGGCGACAACCGCGACGCGCAGATTGCGTCGGCGCAGCAGTTCGACAGCGCCCTCTCGCGCCTGCTCGTCACGGTCGAGGCCTATCCCCAGCTGCGCGCCACGCAGGCCTTCCAGGATCTGATGACGCAGCTGGAGGGGACGGAAAACCGCATCGCCGTCGCGCGCCGCGATTACAACGAAGAAGTCCGGCGCTACAACCTGATCGTCCGGCGCTTCCCGGGCAACGTGCTCGCAGGACTCTTCGGTTACGAAGCGCAGACCGGTTTCCAGAGCCAGCCGGGCGCCGAGGAAGCGCCTGCCGTGAACTTCGACTCCTGATGCGTGCCTTCCTGTTCAGCATCGCCCTGTTCCTCTCTGCAGCCGTTCCCGTCACGGGCGCGCAGCAGGGCTTCGTGCCGCCGCCCAATGACGGGTACGTCACTGTCGCCGCGGATGTGCCGGGAGCGGTTCTGGACCCCGGGCAGGAGGAGGCACTGGAGCAATCACTCCGGGAATACGAGCAGCGCACGTCCAATCAGATCGCCATTCTCATCGTCCGGACGCTGGAGGGCTACCCCATCGAGCAGGCCGCGGTGGAGGTCGGCCGGCAGTGGGGAGTGGGCACGGCGGAGAACGACAACGGCATCGTGCTGCTGATCGCTTATGAAGACCGCGAACTCTTTCTCGCCACGGGATACGGATTGGAGGGTGCCGTTCCGGATATCGTGGCACGCGGCATTATCGACCGGGATATCACGCCGCGCTTCCGGGACGGGGACTACTACGGCGGACTGGTCGCCGCCATCGATGCGCTGCAGAAGCACATCGGAGGCGAGTACACCGCAGCGCGCTACGCATCCGGCAACGCCGCTCCGCCCGTTGCGTGGCTGCTGTTCGTGGTGTTCATCCTCTTGGATGGGCTGGGGGCATTTCTGGGCAGGACGAAAGCATGGTGGCTCGGCGGCGTGCTGGGGGGCGCCGGCGGCCTTGTGTTGACCGTACTGTTCTCCTGGTGGGTCAGCATACCGATTCTCGTGATTCTTGGACTCTTGTTGGATTTTCTCGTGTCGAAAACCGGCTATCGGCGCGGCAGGGGACCATGGATCGGCAGGGGCCCGTGGGGAGGAGGAAGAGGGGGCAGCGGCGGTTTCGGAGGATTCGGCGGCGGGTCGTTCGGCGGAGGCGGAGCGCGGGGAAGATGGTGAGAGTGGGAGTGTGGAGTGAAGTACGGCGGATGTCTATTGAGAAGTGTGCGGCATTCATGCAGACTGATCACCGACGTTCCCGCCCGCATGCGCCCCCTCCTCTTCGCGTTCACGCTCGTTCTGCCGCTGCTTTCCGCTTGCGCACGCGCCAGTACCGAATCTCCGGCAGCAGTTCTGGAAAAAGCCGTGCAAGCGGCGCGCTCCCTGCGATCCGCGCATGTAGAGGGGGAAGCGGTGTTCCATGAGCTGCCGGTTCTGCCGCTGGGAGTGGGGGACGGGGTGGCGCGCTTCGAAGGCGACCTGCAGGATGCAGGGCGGCAGTTGCGCATGCGCGTCGATCTCACGGGATCGCGCGTCGACGGTGCGGAACGCAGGTCCATCGATGCGAGCGCGGATATCATCGTGCTCGACGGATCGGAGA
Source organism: uncultured Candidatus Peribacteria bacterium (assembly GCA_964478005.1). Taxonomy (GTDB): domain Bacteria; phylum Patescibacteriota; class Gracilibacteria; order Peribacterales; family Peribacteraceae; genus JAKQEM01. The sequence goes on along the minus strand of CAYZGJ010000010.1, from coordinate 7,432 downwards.
CCTACCTGCGCCTGCGGTCGCTCTCGCTGGGACGCACGCCCTCCGATGATCCCGCGCGGCAGGTGGAAGCGCTTCTGGGAGGCCTCTGGTGGTCACTGACGCCTGCGCGAACGGAAGCGGAGGAGGAGGTCACACCCGATCCGCGCTTCCTGCGCATGCAGGCGGAAGCCGTCCGGGTGGTGCGGGATCGCGGCATCGTGGGGTACGACGGCGCAGAGGCGTTCCTGTACGACGTGCAGACCGATCCCGCGAAACTGTCGGCCGTGCTGGGAGGGCCCGGCGCGATGCCGGACGCGCTTCCCCAGGCGGAGGGAACACTGTGGATCGATACGCAGAGCTATGTCCTGCGCCGGGCGCAGTGGAACATCCGCATGCCGGAGGGCGGCACGCTGGAACTGGATCTCGCGTTCTCGGATTTCGACGCGACCGTCACCATTACGCCTCCGGAGGATGCGCTTCCTTTCCCCGCAAACGGCATGGATCTGCTTGATGCGTTTCCCCCGGCACCCTGATGGCGGACGCGGAATCTCTCGTCGACGGCATTGCTCCTCCCGCGTCGATGGCGGCTCCCGTGCCGGATGCGGCGGCGGTGCGACGCTGGAAAACGCTCTTCACGGGGATCATCGGCATCAGCTTTGTGTCGTTCATTCTCTGGTGCGGCATTCTGCTGCTGCTCCTGCCATCCACCTCTCCCGGCGCGCCCACGCTTGTCCGCATCGGGCTGCTCACGCTGCTCATCGGCGCCGGCGTCATCATCCTTGTGTCGCTCTTGTCGCTCTTGCACATTGCGCGCGCTCCCGCCACCGGACGCGGACGGACCGTCGCGCTCGTGAAGCTGGGCGCGCTCGCCGTTCCCGCGCTGCTCCTGAGCGGTGCGACGGCATTCTTCATCGTCCAGGAGCCGCCGCTTCCCGTGGATATCGTTACGCCGTCATCCACCGCCGACCTCGTCGCGCCGGTGACCATGACCTTCAGCCTCCAGACCGCCCGGCAGGCGCTGTCGAGCCGCGGCTTTACGGCAGTGCGCTACCGCTGGGACATCGACGGAGACGGCAAAATTGACAGCGAAACCTTTGAGCCCACGCTCACCGCGTCCTACGACCGCGCCGGCATCTTTACCGTTGCCGCGACGCTGGTCAGCGCCTCCAATGAGACGCGCATCGCGCGTCGACGGATCTACATCCAGCAGGCGGTGTTCTCCGTCACTCCTGCCACGCCGCTGGTGGACCGGCCGGTCGTGTTTGACCTGTCCAACCTGCTCACGCAGGGGCTGACCATCGTGAGCGCGGAGTGGGACTTTGACGGCGACGGCACCGTGGACGAGACGGCGGCGGGCCCCCAGATCAGCACCACTTACTACCGGACCGGCGGAACGACCGTCTCCGTCCGCGTGCGATTCTCCAACAATACGCAGGTGAGCTACCGACGCACCATCGACGTGCAGGAGCCTCCACCGCTGCCCTTCCCGGTGCGGATCGTGTCCAATCCGGAACACCTCGTGAGCACCGCGCCGTTCACCGCGCTCTTTTCCATCGAAACCGAAGAGCGCGTCGCCAACGTCCAGTGGCAGTTCGGCGACGGCGGCAGAGGGGAAGGAAGGGAAGTGGCGCACACGTTCGCGCGCAACGGGACGTACCCCGTCCTGGCAAGAGTCCGCTCGTTGAGCGGCGCCATTGCGGAGGTATCCACCTCCGTGTCCATCGTCCAGCGACTGGAGTTGTCCGATCTCACCTTTGAAGGAAGTCCTGCCGTGAGCGGCAACAGGATCGAAGGAGAGGTCCCCCTGACCGTCAACCTCACGCCCGTCACCGCGCAACCGTTCATCACGTTCGTCTGGGAGGCGCCCAATGCGACGAACATCGGCAGCACGGAGGGGTCCCTGCAAGCGATCTACCGGCGCGAAGGCACCTACACCGTCACGCTGGTCGGGACGAGCGCGGACGGCAAAGTGTTGCGCAGGCCGATCAGCATCGTGGTGCGGCCGCCGTCCTCCGTCATCTCCTTCCGGATGGAGCCGGAGTCCGGCGTCGCGCCGCTGACTGTCCGCTTCGACGCATCGGAGACGAGCATTCCCGGCGACGACATCACCGGATTCATTTGGGGATACGGCGACGCGACGCCCAAGGAAATCGGCGGCGCGTACACGGAACACACGTACCGTTCGCCCGGCACGTACGTCATCGACCTGACCGTCCGGACGGCGGGCGGCCGACAGCAGAGCGTCACACGGTCGCTCACGGTCCGGGCCCCCGTCCTTCAGGCGTGCATCCTCCCCAGCCGCCTGCGCGGTGCGGCCCCCTTCGGCGTGGAATTCTCCTCCGACTGCTCCACGGGCGATCTGCGATCCGTTCTGTGGGATTTCGGCGACGGATCTCAGAGTGACGAGCGCAATCCCGTCCATGTCTTCATGACGCCCGGCACATACCCCATCCGGCTGACCGTGACCGATACCCTTGGCGCTACGCACGCCACCACTCTATCTCTTACCGCAGAATGATATGAAGCAGTCCGTCATCGTCCGCACCGTCGCCATCCTCGGCATCGCCGCCCTCCTCCTGGGCGCGATCCTGCCGGCGCTGTCGGCCTTCTGAAGCAATCATCGCCGTGTACAGTCATCCGGGAAAGAGGTAGCATGCGCGTATGCGGCACGGATTTCTGCTGATCGACAAGCCCCTCGGCCCCACCAGCCACGACTGCACGGCGGCCGTCCGGCGACAGCTGCACGAGCGCAGTGTCGGACACCTGGGCACGCTCGATCCGCAAGCGTCGGGGCTGATAGTGCTGGCCGTGGGCAGCAAAGCGCTGAAAGTCGTCGAACTCTTCCGGAACCTCTCCAAGGAGTACGTTGCATCCATCACCTTCGGCGCCGTCAGTACGACCTACGACGCGGCGGGCGTCATCGAAGAGCAACCGCGCAAGTCCGGCTGGGAACCTCCGGATCTCCCTACTCTTCGCACCATTCTGCACGACCGCTTCACCGGGAAGATCCGCCAGGTCCCGCCCGCGCACTCCGCGGTCCACGTGGGAGGAACGCGCGCGTACGAACTGGCGCGCAAGGGGCAGGAGGTGGCATTGCCGGAGCGGGAGGTGGAGATCCAGCGGTGCGAGATTCTCTCGTACGAGTATCCGCATCTGGAACTCTTCGTGCGCGTTTCCTCCGGCACGTACATCCGCTCGCTGGCGCATGACCTGGGCGCCGTGCTGCGCTGCGGCGGATACCTGTCGGGATTGCGGCGGACGAGAGTGGGGGAGTGGCGTCTCGAGGATGCCGTTGCCCTGGACGCCGTGCACTGGACGGACGTTATTCCTCTCAGAGACATTCTGGAACAGCACCCGCGCCGGGAGCTCTCGAGCGCGGAATGGGAACACATCCGCCACGGCCGGTCGATCGACGCAGCGGCGGAGGGCGAAGTAATCGCCTGGTATGAGGATTTGCCGGTTGCACTGCTCATCTCCCTGGAACAGGAAGGACGACAGCTCCTGCGGGCGCGCAAAGTCTTCTGACGAAAACCCATTGATCGCACGCCGACGTCTGGTATCGTTTCGTCACTCCGACATGCTTCGGATTGCAACCGCATTTGTTGCAGTGCGCTTCTTACAAACGTGGGTCGGTAGCTCAGTCGGTAGAGCAGTTGGCTCTTAACCAATTGGCCGAGGGTTCGAGTCCCTCCCGACCCACCATACTTCGTCCGCCTTATGGCGGACTCCGCATGGCAAGCCAGCGTCTACATTTCTTCTGACTCACTTTCCGCGTCGCCAGCCGGCGTTGCGGCATCATCACCGTCATCATCTCCGTCACGGGAGAAGGAGAGCATGGTGTTCATATCAAAATGGGGAAGGGGATAGAAGCTCCTCGGATGACGCAGGGGCACAGAAACTCTGTCGAGCATTACCAAACTTTGTCGCGAGATTCAGGGCGACCCGTGCAGTGCCAGGCGGTCTTCCGGATTGCTTTCTGACAGATACGTTCCCATCAGCTCCGCAATGCCGCGGCTGACGGGAAATTCCTGATGGAGCGATCGGGGGATGGAATTGTACTGTGAAACGATGGTGTGATCCTCGCTGCGTCCGTCCGCGTACGTCACATTCTGCGTCCACACGATTTCACTCTTGCGGGGAAGGCGTCCGTTGACCCGAACATAGTCGGGCGCGGTTTCGGCGAAGTACGGCCCTTCCATCGCCACCCTGCGCCCGTCCGGGATGCCGAAGAGCTCCACTGTCGCTTCGCTGCCCTCTATTCGCGCCAGCATCACCAGATCGCCGGGGGTATCGTTCTGCACTTTCAAATCTTGTTTCCCGTAGTAGACGGTGGCATCGATGCCGACGCCGTAGTCCTTATAGTACGTCACGTACAAACTGTGGCTCTTGCGCTCCGTTACGGGAAGGCCCGCCAGCAGGAGCGAGCGGTACACCGTCGTGGATGCCTGGCAGATGCCGCCGCCCGGTTCGTAGACGAGATCCTTGCCGTTCACGATGACCAGCGCCTGCTCCCAGCGTCCGGCGCCCACCAGCGCATCGTTGAAGGAAAAAGTGCTTCCCGCAGGAATGACCGCTCCGTTGATGCGGTCGATGAGGGCGCGGCGGATGTTCTGCACGCGGCCCCACGGCGACCGGGCGAAATCGGAACGCCCGACGGAGAGCCGCGTGAGCGTGCGCGTCCCGCCGTGTTCATCGATGAGAAAGAGTTGCGGTTCCACGTGCGCCGCCGCCATCTGAATGCTTCCCTCCGTCTGCCCGCTGAGCGCTCTGGCAATCTGTCCGCTGAGGTCCGCCGCGTCGAACACGTACCCTGCCTGCGTCACCCCTTCGGGCACGCCGCGCAGGATGCGGCGATCCTGCCGGATGAAGCGAAGGATGCCGTTTTGGGGCCGGGGAAAATTTGCGGGCTCGCCGGATTCTATCGATACGCGAATTCCGTCTCTGTCGACCGCGAAGCGCGGAATATTCTTCTCCATGGAAAACCGGATCCAGGAGGCATGTTCCCGCGCGGACGCGGACCAGCTTCCGTGGAGAACATCTGCGCCGCGCTCCCGATCGATGAACCGCACCTCCGCCGTGCGGCGCAGGATGTCCTGCCGCGACTGGACGGCTGCAACGGCGTCCTCGATGGAAACACGTACGCCGGTGTTGCGCTCTATGCGCTTCTGCAATCGCACCGCGATCCGACGTTGGAAAGGGGTGTCCGGCCGGGCCTCGACGGCGCGAACGGATGCGGCAAGCGAAGGTGCGGGAAGAGATTCCGCCGTTGGCGGCTGCTGTGCGGACACCATCCAAAACGCTGTGAAGGCGAGTCCGGCTCGAAGGAAGAGGGGAATGGAGGGCATCGAAGGGGAGGACGTTTGTGTTGCAATTATTATACCATAAATTTATCATTGTGCAATGCCTGGCTGTTCCTGCACGTCATCGGCGTCGCATCAGGCGCCGATGCACGCCGGCAGCTCCCATCACAAAAGGAAGCGACAACAGCGGCAGCAGCACGTCCAGCGAAGCGCCGGTCGCGGGAAGCGCGCTCACCACCGTCAGCTGCGTGACGGCCACCTTCTCCTGCAGAACGGTACTGTCGACATCCCGGCCGTTGAGCGCGCCGATGGTGCTGAGGACGGTCCCGTGCGGCACATCCTCCCGCACGGCCAAGGTAAAGGAACGCTCCCATACTTCCCCGGGACCCAGGCGGGGCAACTGCCAGCGCAGGCTGCCGTCCGACAACACCGTGGCACCCCCCGCATCCGCGATCACCATCTGCGTTTCGTCGAATCGTTCGATGACCTCGGCATCATTGATGACCGTCAGGAGGACATTCTGGACGCGTAGGGTGATCCGGACCAGTCCGCCGGGGAGCACCACGCTCGCATCGGCCGCCTGTGAAAAGAGGGCGGGAGCCCCTGGCATCAGCGGGATCGTCGCCGCTTGCTCCTGCGCGAGCGCGGCACCGGGAAGCATCGCAATGCCCGCGGTCGCCAGCAACCGGGCGCAGCGCATGGGGAGGGAGGGGCGAACGTTCATGCGGCAGGAGGAAAGGGGATAGATATAGCATTTCTTTCGTACTCTGTAAACGTACAGGAACGAGGATGCTGACTGGATTTTTGGGAAATCGTCCGTACAATACTCCCGCGCCTGATCCTGTGCCGCTGGTTGCGGAGAGAGTGCTTCGCACCGTAGCATCACTCCGATGCGGAATGCGATCAGGCAATGCACCCCTTCTCGTTCTTTGCGCAGACTCGTTTCCTTCTCTGTATGGGGCTGTAGCTCAGCTGATAGAGCGCCGCATTCGCATTGCGGAGGTCAGGGGTTTAAATCCCCTCAGCTCCACCATCATCGTTGGAAATCTGGCCCGGTAGCTCAGTGGTAGAGCACTCGCCTGAAGAGCGAGGTGTCGCCGGTTCGATCCCGGCCTGGGCCACCATTGGATTCCGTGCTCTCAGTCAACTTTACAGCATATGATTCTGCGTTCGACTAATTCTTCAGAGAGGGAACCAATTTCGGCAGAAGGACGTGCAGTGGGAGGGAAACGGCTTTCAATTTATGCTCTCATTGCAAAGTTTTCTTCGAATTGCACCTTGAATCTCGGGGGTATGGGAACATTGCACTACAAGCCCGATCAAACAGCCGAAGGACTCCGTCAAACATTGTCTGAGTATTTTGGAAGGGAAGCCAAAGAACCTGAATGGGTGGAAAGAATGATGAAGGCAATTCAAGAAAAATATTCTGGTGTGCAATGTCCGAAAGCAGGAATCTATCTAGGCTCAACAGATCTAATAGAAATCATGGTTGCAACAGCTCCGACAGACATGGAATAACGGGATTCGCGTCGAACAATCTCCCTTTTTCAATTGCTTCTCTTGCTGTCTCAATACTTGCAAAAAGCCCGAAGGGATCAAATGCATTTCCAACATCATCACACATACGCCGATACATCCACCGCTCCAAACCACACCCTCGTATCTTCCGCGTACCCGCTCTGCTTCAGCGCCTTCATCAGGCCGATGCGATCGACCACGTCGCGGAAGCGGGCCACTGCGCCCGGATTGGCGAAGTTCGTCATCTTCGTAAACTGCTCCAAGCGCTTGCCGTGGACGAGCAGCGACCCGTCCATGCGCTTCTCGATGCGGTAGGCATGCATCTTCTCCGGGTCATCCTGGGGCCGCAGCACGGGAAGTGCCCTGCGTTCCTTTGATTCCTCATCGACGCTTTGCCGCTTGCCGCGCTCCTCCAGCACGATCGGCAGAAGGCGCTCCACAAAGGCGTCGACATGGTGACGGGTGACGGCGGAGAGGGAGAGGAAGATGTCGATGCCCGCATCGCGCAGCTGCGCTTCGAGCGTCGACGTATCATTCCCGAGCAGGTCGGATTTATGGAGTACGACCAGCTCGCGCTTGGCCGAGAGGGCAGGGGAGTAGCGTTCCAGTTCGGCGCGGATGGCCCGGTAATCAGC